>DATNJE010000335.1:0-10263 GCA_035604095.1 Terriglobales bacterium | reverse complement strand
CGCCGCAACTTCGCAAACTGCGGGGATGTGAACAGGTGGCTGCCGTGTGCTACCGGGTCGGCGGCGGCGGCATCGAATTCCTGCTGGTTCGGACCCGCAGCGGACGCTGGACGTTCCCCCAAGGCGGTCTCGAACCGGGGCTGACACACGCCCAAGACGCTGCCCTGGAGGCGTTCGAAGAGGCGGGAGTTCACGGCCGGATGGAGGAAGCTTCCTTCGCCCGCTACATTCGCCGCAAGCGCGGCGGCAACGGGCATTCCGCGGCCGAGGTTGCGGTCAACGCCCATCTTTGTGAGGTCTTGCGTTTGGACCCGCCGCAGGAGGCCAATCGAAATCCCACCTGGTTTTCTGCCGGGCAGGCGAAACGGCGTTTGCAGGAAGACCGCACGCCGGATTACGGCGCCGAGTTCGCTCGGGTGGTCGACCGTGCCGTGGCGCGCATCCAGCGACTACGCAGCGCAACCAGCACATCCACCGATGCGCTGCACAAAGTGCAATTCGAAGTTTTCGAACCGGCGCGATTTCATAACCGGATGGAGCAAGCTTCGTCTGCCCGGTACATGCGTCGCGAGCCTGCCGCCGCGATCGAGCTGGCCGTCGACGCTCATTTATGTAAGGTCTTGCAGCTCGAGCCGCCGCAAGGGTTCGATCGGCGTCCCGTGGCAGTACGCGTCCCCCAGCTCACCAGCGGCCCCAACGGCAGAAAAAAAGAGTGAGGAAGGCGAGCCACGGATCGCCACGTTCTTATCCGTCCTGATCCGTGGAAATCCGTGGCGTTTCTCTCCGGATCTCGTCCACGCGCTTGGCCAGGGCGTACTTGAGCTTGTCGATGCCCTCGCCGGTCACGCCGGAGATGGGATAGAGCACGAGCTTCTTGCGGCGGCAGAACTGGCGCAGCTTCGCGAGCTTGCTCTTATTCGCCACATCGATCTTCGAGGCTGCCACTAACATCGGCTTGGTCTCCAGGCCGGCGCCGAAGCTGGCCAGCTCGTTCATGATCACCTCGAAATCCTTCACCGGGTCGGGGCGGCCGCTCGCATCCGAAACGTCCACCAGGTGCACCAGCAGCCGCGTGCGCTCGATGTGTCGCAGGAACTGCGCGCCCAGGCCGGTACCCTCGTGCGCGCCTTCGATCAGCCCGGGAATGTCGGCGACCACGAAACTGATCTGCTCCGGTTCTTCGCCCACGGCCACCACGCCCAGGTTGGGCTCGAGCGTGGTGAAGGGATAGTCGGCGATCTTGGGGCGCGCGGCGGAGATGCGCGAGATGAGCGTGGACTTGCCGACATTGGGATAGCCGACCAGGCCGACGTCGGCCAGCAGCTTCAGTTCAAGCCGGAAAGAGCGCTCCTCGCCGGGACGGCCGGGCTCGCACTCGCGCGGGGCCTGGTGAGTGGAAGTTGCGAAGCGCGCGTTGCCGCGTCCGCCGCGCCCGCCGCGGGCGATGACTATGCGCTCATCCGGGCGCGCGAAATCGTGGACACGCTCGCCGGAGTCGGCATCGTAGACGATCGTCCCGACCGGCACCTTCAGGACGACGTCCGCGCCCTCGCGCCCGGTCCGGTTGGAACCTTCGCCGTGGCGTCCGCGCTGCGCCTTGTGCTCGGGGTTGAAGCGGAAGTGGACAAGGGTGTTGTGGCGCTCGCTGGATTCCATGACGATGTCGCCACCGCGGCCGCCGTCGCCGCCCGAGGGCCCACCGCGCGGAACGAACTTCTCGCGGCGGAAGGCGAGGCATCCGTTGCCGCCGTCGCCGGCCTTTACGCGGATATTGGCTTCGTCAATGAACATGGAAGACAGTTGCCAGTGGTCAGTTGCCAGTTGCCAGCAAAAACCAACGTGTCTGGTGAGGCACGCCGGGTGCGTCAGGCGTGACACGGCGGCTCGTGCCCAGGACTGCTATTGGAGCATAAACCGCTGATTTGGTGGCGCGACAGGACTGGCGCGGGGCTTGCTCTCTGACCAGCAGAGGACTCCATGATCCGGGAGAATTGGCAAGCGCTGCTGTTCGGCCTGATCCTGCTGGCGCTGTGCTTCGTGCAGTAGCGCGGCGCTCAGGCCTTGGCGATCTCGGCTGGCTCGACCAGCACGAACTTCCCCATCCCGCCCTTGTCCACGAACTTGATGACGCCGGTGACTTTGGCGAACAGGGTGTCGTCCTTGCCGCGGCCGACGTTGAGGCCGGGCTTGATGCGGGTGCCGCGCTGGCGCACGATGATGGTGCCGCCGGGCACGAGCTGCCCGCCGAAGGCCTTGACTCCCAGCCGCTGCGCGTTGGAATCGCGGCCGTTGCGTGAACTGCCTAATCCTTTTTTGTGTGCCATAGAGAACCAGTTGTCAGTTGCCAGTTGTCAGTTCAAAACCAAGATCCCTCGTCGCGCTCGCCTCGCCAAGCTCGGCTCGCGCTTCCTCGGGATGACAATCTCTAATTACTTCTTCGGCTTCTTCTTGGGCCCGGCTTTCTTCGCCGTTTTCTTGGGCGCAGATTTCTTGTGCGCTGCAGCCTTGTGCGGAGCGGCTTCAACTTCGGCTTCCGCCGCTTCGACTTTGGCCGGCTTCGGCCGTGCCGGCTTGGCCTTCTTCTCCGGCGCCGGAAGTTCGGGAGCGGTGAAGCTCTGGCCGTCGAAGGCGATCTCGGTGATGCGCACGGCGGTAAACGCCTGCCGGTGTCCGCGCAGCTTCTTATACTGCTTCTTGCGCTTGTAGTGGAAGACGAGGATCTTGTCGGCGCGGCCCTGTTCGACCACCTTGCCGACCACGCTCCCCTCGCCGGGCCGTCCGATCTGGCCCTCCGCGGCGCTGACCGCCAGCACGTCCGAGAACTCGACCCGGCCATTTTCGACCGGCGTTTTCTCCACGCGGATCACGTCCCCGGGCGCGACGCGATATTGCTTACCTCCGGTGCGGATGACCGCGTACATGCTTCTCCTCCCTCGATTCCAAAGCCCCGAGTGTCTGTAGGGATTGGTGCTACAGGCAAACCTGATCATTGTAGCGGCTGCAGCGCGGCAGGGTCAAACTCATCAGTTGGCCGGGTCATCGCGTGATCGCGTGATCGCCCGGCGGTAGCGGATCTTCATCACCACCAGCGGAACCAGCAAGCACAGCGTCACCAGGTTGGCGACGATGATGGGCGCAGACCACAGGAATATCCCATAGACCAGCCACAGGCAGACGCCACTGGCAAACGCCGAAAGCATGCCGAAGGAAAGATCGTCACAACGCTTGGTGCGGAAGGTCTTAAGAACCTGCGGTACGAAAGAAACCGTGGTCAGGGTGCCGGCGATGAAACCGATGAGGGTGGCGACGGTCATGGGGAACAGCACAGTTTATCCGATGCTCGCGAGCCGCAGTTACCTGCGGCGGCCGTCGCGCAAGAACGCCGGAGATGTGTCGCATGAGTTTCCGGCGCAAGAATGTTGTTGACAGCGCGCGCAAGCCGCCGCAATATCGGCGCAAGCATCCTCATGGTTGCTGATGAAGCGGCTGTGAGGACGGGCCCGAAACAGAAACACTCCTTAGGGAGAATGTTCAGGAGGAAAGCTCAATGGCAACGAAAAAGAAGGCGAAGAAGAAAAAGCACTAAACGGGAGCGAGGCTTCGGCCTCGCATCCAGGAAGCCTGTTGGAAGTTTTCCAAGGGCCTCCACGCACCCGGTGCCTGCAAGCGGACCGCGAGCGTGGAGGCTCTTGCTTTGAAGTGGAAAACGCGCGCTTACCACTTTTCGCTTACCACTTCCCACTGATTCCCTTGACCGGCTCCGCGACCCGCCGTACTATCCGGACACGCCCTCGTCGGTTGCGCTGCGGACCCCCCGCGCGCGAGCGGTGCGCATGGCCTCGAAGAACAAGAAACAATCCGGCGAAGTGCTGATCCCCGACAAGCTTTACTTCCGCATCGGCGAAGTGGCGCGCCTGTGCCGGCTCCCCGCCTACGTGCTGCGCTTCTGGGAGACCGAGTTCCCGCAGTTGAAACCTGGAAAAAGCAGCAGCGGACAGCGCATGTACCGCCGCCGCGACGTGGAGACGGTGGTGGTCATCAAGAAGCTGCTGTACGAAGACGGGTTCACCATTGCGGGCGCGCGGCAACTGCTGCGGTCCGAAAACCGGCCCGGCAAGAACCAGAACGCGCTGCCCTTCGCGGGCCGCCCGTCGCGGGACGGACTTCGCCAGGTGCGGCAGGGGCTGAAGGAAATTCTGGGCATGCTGTCCCCACGACGATGAGCAGTGGGAAGTGGCCAGTGGTAAGCAAGAAAACTGGCACCTATCACTTTTCACTTACCACTTCCCACTTCCCACTGCTCGGAGTTCCCAATGAAACGCATCGTGGCTGTTCTGCTGCTGGCCTTGGCGACATCCGCCTGGGCGCAGCACGACCATCACGCGATGGCCGGGATGAAGACGACGTCCCAGGCCCGGCTCGAGGTGCAGGACGATGCCGCGGCGCAGGTGCTTACCGTGCGCTTGGGCCCGCTGAATCTCCCGGCCAACTCTGACCACATGGCGGTGGCCCAGGCGCCGACGTTCTTCCTCGAGATCCCATTCGACGGCTGGATCACGGCCTACCATCCTCGGCTGGTGCAGGGCTCGGGCGCGCTGGTACCCAGCCGTCTCCTGCATCACGTGGCCTTCTACAACACCGCGCGCCCCGACTTCCTGTGTCCCAACAAGCAGGAACACATGTTTGGCGCGGGCGGCGAGTTGAACGATTGGCCCGCACTCGCGGGCTTCGGCTATCGCGTGCACCAGGGCGACCGCATCCGCGTGAGCACCATGTTCCACAATCCCACCGAGACCAGCTATCCCAAAACCTGGCTGGAGGTAAAGCTCGATTACCACAGCGCCGCAAAAGGCGAACCGCTCAAGAGCGTCTACCCGGCGTGGTTCGACGTGGGCGAGTGCGGAGACTCGGGCTACGACCTCGGTCCCGGCAAGACCCTGAAGATCGGCCAATTCAAGCTGGGCTACAGCGGCCGGCTGCTGGGCGTCGGCGGACACATGCACGACTATGGCCGGCAGCTCGACCTCTACAACACCACGCGCGCCGAGGACGTCGCCCCGCTGAAGGCACAACTGGATTCCTCCGGCAGGATCCAGAGCGTGCCGGTCGTACTTTTCACCGACCGCGGCGGCTACAAACTGAACAAGGGAGACGTGCTGCGGGTGAGTTCGATCTATGACAATCCGCTCGGCAAACCCATCCCCGAGGGCGCTATGGGGATCGTGGTGGGATATTTTCTGCCGGAAAACGACGCCGAAGTGGCGGGGCTGAAGAAGCAGTAGTCAGTTTTCAGTTGTCAGAAAAAAGCACGTTGGCGGCTCCCTGCCTCCTACTTCCTGCTCCCTATCTTTCCATGGTTTCGTTTACTTCCATGCGCCCGTTGGACTCGACGGAGATGGTTTTGTGCACCGTCTTGTACCCGGTCAAAGTCAGGGTGACTTCGTAGGTGCCGGGGCCGAGCAGTAATTCCGCCGGCGAAGCGCGGTCCATCATGCGGGTGTTGAACATGATCTGGGCGCCCTTGGGAAAGGTGTGCACCATGACGCGGGCCGCATTCTCTTGTCCGCCGCGGCCGATCAGCTTCTTCAACCGGCCTACCGGCTTGATGTCGTCGGCATCACCCAGCGGCTTCAGCGTGGGCTGGAACTGGAAGGTCTCTCCGGGATTCAGCGCCAGGCTGGCCGAGGCCTCCAGATATCCGACCTTGCGCAGCGCCAGCGAGTGGCTGCCTTGCCCCACCACCAGTTTTGCGGGAGTGGTTTTGCCGGTGTCGCGGCCGTCAATAATGATGGAAGCTCCCGGGGGATCGCTGGCGATCGACGCCACCGCCGCCAACTGGTTCAGGCTCACAGCCAGCGCGGCCTGGCCGCCGGCACGGACCGCCACGTTGCGCGATTCCGCTGCGTATCCTGCCTTCGACAGCACCACCAGGTGCTGGCCGGGGCTGAGATTGGCCAGCGAAACCGGCGTGGGCCCGGCTGCCCTTCCGTCGACTTGCACCAGCGCGCCTTCCGGCGCCGAATGGATCACGAGCTGCCCTACGGCGGGCGCAGCGGGAGCAGCCACGGTCTTGCGGCGCGCTTTGGTGGTTCTCGTCGTGGGCGCGATCTCGATCACGGTAGGCTGCGGCTCGGGCTCGGGTGGCGGGGCCGGCGTCAGGGTGAACGAATCCGGCGATGCCGTGCTGACGAGCGGAGCCGTTACCGCGGCCTCGGCTTCCGCATGCAGGCGGCGCGCCCGCATCGAGTCACCGACCATGAAAACCGCCATCACCACCAGCGCCGCTCCAATGACCCCCACCAGGATCTTGATTTGCCGCGGCGTGAGCGAGACCGGGCCGCTCGCCGCCGCCGCACGGGGTGCCGGCGGAGCGATCGTCTGCGGCGCCTCTTTGGGGGCAGCGGCTGCCGGCGCCACCGCTGCGGGCGCAGAGCTTTTTGCCCATGAGGGAGTCGCCGGCGCGGGAACGGCGTAACCGAGCAGGACTTCGCTCCGCGGCGTGCTGCTCGGCACGGACGCAGAAACCGTGGCTGGTCCCGCCGCAGCGGGGTACGACGTTACGTTGTCCGTGTAGGGCGACAACCCGGGCATGGTATGCGGCGCGGCTTCCACACGCGGCGGTGTGAACGACGGCGGCGGAGGCGGCGGCAGCGGCATGGTGATCTGCGGCACGCTTATCTGCGGAACGTTGATTTGCGGAATCCCCGGCAGGGACGGCCGGCTGGCTGCTCCGCACTCCATTTCCAGTTCGATCACCAGGTCTCCGGCATGCTGGAAGCGGTATTCCGGGTTCTTGGCAAGCGCCTTCATGACCACGCGGCTGATCCCGACGGGCAGCCTGGGCGTCACTTCGCTGGGCGCGGGGGGCATGACCTCCAGGATCTCGCGCTGCACGCCTTCCCCCGTGCCATCCCCGAAGGCCTTCCGGCCAGTGACCATTTCGTAGAGGATGGCGCCCCAATTGAAGACGTTCGAGCGCGCGTCGGGCGCCCGTCCCTGGATTTGCTCGGGCGAGAGGTAGCGGAGTTCGTCGCCGGACTTGCCTTCGAGCGGGCCGGGGTCGGCGGCGAAGTCCAGGATCTTCACCGTGCCGTCCCATTCGGTAAGGATGCCGGGAGGAGTCAGCCGGCGATGGACGATGTCCTTGGAGTGCGCGTGATCCAGCCCACGGCAGACCTGGCGGGAGATGTCGAGCAGTTCGCTGGAGGAAAACCCCTGCTGGGTGGCCAGCGCGGCGTCCAGGGGAACACCCTCCACAAACTCCATCACCACGTAGGCCAGCCCTTGCTCTTCGGCGCCGGCGTAGATGCTGACGATGTTGGGGCTGTCGAGCACGCTGGCGGCCTTGGCGTGCAGCAGATACTCGCGGGAGCGCTCGATGGCTTGCGGGGTGTCGGCGCGCAGCACCCGCAGCGCCACCGTGCGCTTCTTCTTCGGGTCGTAGGCCTTGTAGACCGTGCCCAGCTCTGATTTGCCGATTTCGCGAACGATCTCGAAGCGGCCGATGAGGGGTGCCATAAGTTCTAATCAAGCCCCTGGCGCACACACCTTCAGCGCCAACGGGTTACTGGTAACGATAGCCCAGGTGGCTGGGAACCCGGATGTTACGGAAGGCCAAATGGGACGGAGCACTCTAGGGTTTTGCGCCATCCCAAGCCTTCCCGGTGGAGGCCCAGAGTGCGAGGCGCGAATCTAGGCAACTCCGCTTCGCAAACGCTCGCGCAACATGGCAACGGCGACGTCGAAGCGCCCGGCGAGCCATTGCTCCAGCTTTGACTTTTCGGCGGCGGGAATGTAGGAGAACTTCACCCCGGCATCGCCATTGCGATTCACCCAAACCACCACGCCACTGGCATGAATCACGCTCCCGCTTCCGGGCGATATGAAACTCAGGTCCAACTCATCCCCGGCGCTCAAGCGGGCACTGGCCTTGCACCCGGTGGTATTGAGCTTTAGTCCTGCGCCCTCAGAGCCCAGATTCACCATGAGCCCTCCCAGCAGCGGCGTGCTCTTGGTGTGCAGGGTGGCGGCGATCCGCACAGATTCCCGATGTTGCTTGCGCCGTTTCACGATGACCGCCGCATGAGCGGCTTGCAGACAGCGTGCAATCTGCACTACCGAGGCCGGCTTGTGGACCAGGTACTGCACCCCCGCGCTAAAAGCCTGGCGCAGGTCCAGCAGATCGCTGGCTATGCCGATGAGCAGACAATCCTTGTTCATTTTGGACTGGCGCACGGTTTGCAGGAATTCACCCAGGTTAATGATTTCCCGCCAGTCGACCACAACCGTATCGACCCTTTTCTGTTCCAGCGCATTCAGAGCAGCGGTGTAGTCGCAGCTTCGTTCGCTTCTTACCCCCAGCCGCGTGAACACGCGCTCCATGCTTCCCAGAAAGTGGCTGTCATCGCAGAGAATCAGCGCGTTGATGTCGAAAGTTAGATAGGAATTAAGGCTGGTCACTGGTATCCCTTTCCTGCTCTTCTCGAAATTTGGCTAAACCCTTTGTCCACAATCCGTGCCCGTGGTCTCCGACCCGGCTTCCGAGGCGCGCGTGTTCTGCTCGGCGTCTCGGCTCAAACCAACGAGCAAATCAGGGACCATTGCCAGGCCGAACTGCCGCGGTGGGAAATCTCTTACGCAGGACGGAGAGTGATTTCGAGGAAGATGTTCTTTCTGCTCCACAGCCAGGGGAAGCGCATGAGGAAATACTTGCGCGCCAGAGCCTGGCGGGCGGCGCCTTCCTCGGCATGATCCAGGATGCGGGCTTGACCGTCGATCCACGCGCCGGTGACCTTTCCCCGCGCCGTGCAAGCGGCGAGCCTTATCTGCGGCTGGTTGCGGATGCGTTTGAACTTGCCGGAATCGCTGCGGGTCATGACGTAGAGCTGGCCGGCCTGCTCGGCGAACCACACCGGCGTCGGTACCTGCTGGCCGCTGCGCCGGAAGGTGGCCAGGCTGATGTACTTCTGACCCTGCAGTTGCGCGGCCGGGGAGGGCTCGATCATGGGCTTTCCTCGCTGCTGCCATCTTCGCACGATGGCCCGTCACACGTTGCACCATCTTCGGTCACAGACACAGGTTCATAAAATGTGGATACTGTAGGTTGATCGCCAGGAGGAAACCCATGGCAGAAACTACGTTTGCCCAGACGATGCGGGCAGGAGAAAAGTTCGCGGAATCGGTGTGTGACATCGAGAACGCCAAGGCCGCGATCTCCGCTGCGGTGGACGAAGGCAAGGAGGCGGCCCGCCGCGTGGTCACCCGCGGACGCCGTGCCGCCGATCACCTGGAAGAAAGCGCGGTGCGAGGCATCCGCCGCTATCCCCGCGCGACCGTGGTGGCCACCTTCGGAGTGGCGCTGGGCGCGGGGCTGCTGCTGGGATTGTTGGTCGGCCGCGCGCGCCGTTAGTTATCGAGTTTCTCACCCGCTGTGTCCCTGGGCTTCGGGCAGAGGGAGTAGTGTCGCCCGCGAGCATCGCTGTTGCCGTCTCGATTCGCCGCTTGTATGATCTTGGGTCCCCCGAGGGCCAACCTACGCATTGTTACTGACAAAGGAGTCTGTCTATGAATTCGAACCGCAGAAGTTTCCTGAAAGGTGCAGGCGCGATCGGCGCCGTGGCCGCCCTGGGCGGGTTGAACACCTTGAACGCGGAAACCAAACCGGCAGGCCAGCCGAAGAAAGGCATGGCGCGCGGTCTGACCCTGCTGACCATGCGCCACAAGGGCGAATACCGTCTGGGCGCCAAGACCAGCAAGGGCATCCTCGACGTCAAGGAAGCAGCAGCCGTTCTGAAGCTGCACTCTCCCGCCACGCTCGATGACATGCTGCAGCGCGATGAGGGCGCCAGCGTGCAGGAGGTGGTTGAAGCCGCCATGAAGTCGAGCGCCGCGCAGAAGCTGTTCCTCAAGGAAGAGCATATCGAGTATGGGCCGCTGGTCACCCGCCCGGAGAAGATCGTGTGCGTGGGCTTGAACTATCGCAAGCACGCGCTGGAAATCAAGTTGCCCGTCCCCAAGCAACCGGTGCTGTTCAACAAGTACAACAACTCGTTGCTGCACCATGGCGGCACCATCAAGTTGCCCTCGGCCGTGGCCAGCAAGTTCGACTATGAGATAGAGCTGGTGATCGTGATGGGCAAGGAGGCGCGCGGCGTCAGCGAGAAGGACGCGCTTTCCTACGCCGCCGGATACGCCACCGGCAACGATTTCAGCGCCCGCGACATGCAGTTTGAAACCGGCGGCCAGTGGATGGCGGGCAAGACT
>DATNJE010000334.1:0-3909 GCA_035604095.1 Terriglobales bacterium | reverse complement strand
CTTGGGGATGGGGACTTCGTCGTTGAGGCGCCAGCGCAGCTTGCTGTCGCGGCCGAGGAAGTTGTCGATCATGCCCTGGACGATCTGGCGAAATGTCCAAGGCTGCCTGCTCGCGGGATCCTCAAACGCCTCGTCCCACTTCGGCCAGGCATATTTCTTCGTCACCGGTGCGGGGGACGCGAGCAACTCCCGGCGTGCGTTCAGGGCGACAGCGATCTCCGGACCCAGTTCGCGGGTGAGCGTGGTGATGGTCTGTTCGACGTTAACTTCCCGGCCGTTCACCTGCTTGGTCCCGAAGAGGTCTGGGAACTTCTTGAGAATATCCTCACGGATCATGGCTGGTTCCTCCTGAGATATGTGGTACAGCCGCGACTAGCGGCGAAGCCGAAACCCACAACTATTGACTATTGCTGGCGCAGCGTCAAGCCCTCCAGCCTGAGTTTGGGACCGGCATCCGGATATGGAGCGCGGTTACCAAAGGCCGACAACGCGTCTGCCACTTGTACATCGTGCACTCCAGATTTCCGTGCGCGGCATCTCCGCCGGCGCCGCAACTTTTCATCACTAGCGCTGTTCAAGCGATTGAAGGTTCCGGATGAGCGGCCAGGTTGTTTGGGTTGTCCATCGCTCCCCCAAATTCCGATCTCGGGAGGAAGTATGCGGCGGTTGGCTTTCGGTCTGTTCCTCATTGTTCTCATCACGCTGGCCACTCTCAGCGGTTGTGGCGGCAGCCTAAGTTCTTCAACAGCACAGCAGAACAGTATGGTCGTTGTTACCGGCCAGGATTCACCCATTCCATCGGTGCTGTCGTTCCTGGTCACGATTGACAGCATCACGCTGGGCACCGGCATCAGCAACGGCACAGTGACGGGCGCGCAGACAGTGCTGAGCACGCCCACCACGGTAGATTTTGCGCGCTTCCTGGGGTTGCGCACGCTGCTGGGATTGCAGTCGGTGCCGCCGGGAACGTACACCGTGGCGCAGATCGTCGTGGGAAACCCGGTGATTTCGGTGCTGAACCTGGGTCCGCCTCCCTCTGTGAGCACGCAGGCGCTGCCCTTCTCCGCGGGTGGAAGCACGGTCACGCTGAACATTGCCCTGAATCCCGGCATGACGGTTGCCACCAACGAACTGGGCGGGGTCACCATGCACTTTGACCTGCGCAACTCGCTGGTCACCGACGGGACCGGCAACATCACCAGCGTGAATCCGATGATCACCTTCCGCGCGCTGCAGATACCCAGCGATCCTGATTGGGAGATCGATGAGCTGCGGGGAACGGTGGTGTCGGTGAGCGCTCCCAACTCGTTCGTGCTGCAGCGGGTGAACGGCCGGCAATTTACCGTTGACGTCAACCTGCAGACCGATTTCGAAGGCGTGGCGTCGAGCATCACCAACCTGCCCACCGGCGCGCTGGTGGAGATCTCAGGCCAAGCGCAGCAGGATGGCAGCATTCTGGCGGATGCCGTCGAAAGCTACACCACCGACCGCGAGTTTCTCGAAGGCATCGTGCTGAACACGACCCCGTCGAGCGGAGCCGCAACCAGCCTGACCCTGCTGGTGCGCGACCAGATTCCGGTCGTGCCGGGCATTTCCATTGGCAACACGGCGAATGTGGCGGTTAGCAACACCACCATCTTCGACATCTACCACCTGAACCTGCCCATCACGCAGCTCCTTTTCAACGACTCCAAGATGGTGGTCGGACAGGCGGTAGTCGCGGGTGGAACCGTGGATACCACCACTAACCCGCCGACGCTGGATGCGCGGCGCGTGGTGCTGCACCGCCAGGGGATTGACGGGCAGGCGGTGTCGGGAACCATCAACCTCAACACCGGCACATTCCAGTTGCAGAACAACGGCTTCTGGGGATACGTGCTCAACGCGCCGGTGCCCGTGTTGACCATCCCCAACCTCACCCAGTTCATCAATGTGAGCGGCCTGAGCGCGATCACACCGTCGATGAACTTGCGTGTGGTCGGCTTGCTCCTGCGCGATGGCAGCGGCAATCCTGTGCTGGTGGCTGGACGCGTGGAGAACCTGCCCCTGCCGTAATCAACTCCGGGGCACAAAGGCGCAGGCAGCGAACCGGCTGCCTGCGCTTTTTCTTTATCGCTCGGCTTTGCCGATCCCGAGCTCGGCTGCGGCAGGGCGGAACGCCTCCAGCTTCTGGAGCAGCGTCGGGACATCCGGCGTATCGAGCACCAGCGCGCGGTTTGCCTCGCGGATGAATCCATCGGCGACGGCACGGCTGAGCAGGGCCAGCAATGCGTCGTAGTAGCCGTCGACGTTGAGCAAGCCGCAGGGCTTTTGGTGGATGCCGAGGTGAGTCCAGGTGACCGCCTCGAAGAATTCTTCAAAAGTCCCGTAGCCGCCGGGGAGTGCGATGAAGGCGTCGGCGAGGTCGGCCATGAGCGTCTTGCGCTCATGCATCGAGCGGACAACATGCAGCTTGGTCAGTCCGCTGTGCCCGATCTCGCGCGCCACCAGCGCTTCCGGGATGACGCCGATGGCTTCGCCGCCGGCCGCGAGCGCCGCGTCGGCGAGCACGCCCATCAGTCCCACCTTGCCGCCGCCGAAGACGACGCCCAAGCCGCGCTCCGCCAGCATGCGGCCAAGTTCGCGGGCAGACGCAGCGTACTGAGGCCGCGAACCGACGCTCGAGCCGCAGAAGACGCAGATGCGCTTGAGCGTGGACATGGTGGTCAGGCTACACCACCAGCCTGTGTGCCGCCAGGGAAGCCGGCGAGACGCCGGCGCTACGTTGCACTTGCGTCAAGCGCCTGGTCCAGATCAGCGAGAATGTCGTTCACATACTCGATGCCGATCGACAGCCGCACCAGGCCGTCGGCGATGCCGAGAGCGCGGCGGCGGGCCGGGGCCACGTCGCGATGGGAGGCGGTGGCGGGATGCAGCGCACTGCTGAAGACGTCTCCCAGGCTGGTGGAACGCACCACCAGCCGCAGCGCGTCCATGAAGCGGAAGGCGCCTTCCTTGGTGTTGTTGGCGAGTTCGATGGCGACCATGGCGCCGGCGTAGTGCGGGCGTAACGTCCGCTCGAGCTGGCGGCGGGCATCAACCGTGGCCAGCGCGGGATAGTGGACGCGCGCGACGCGACGATCCGCCGAGAGCTTGGTGGCGATGGTCTGGGCATTCGCGCACTGGCGCTCGACGCGCAGCGCCAGCGTCTTCAGACCGCGCAGGATTTCATGGGCGTCGTAGGGGCTCATGATGCCGCCGGCCAGCTTCATGATGCTGCGTAGCGCGTTGTGTTGCAGTTCTTCGCGCGCGACGACGATGCCGCCCATCACGTCGCCGTGTCCGCCCAGGTACTTGGTGGCGCTGTGCACCACCAGGTCGGCGCCGAGATCGAACGGCCGGCAGAGATAGGGAGTCGCGAAGGTGTTGTCCACGATCAGCCTGGCGCCGGCGGCGTGAGCGATCTCGGCGCAGCGCTCCAGGTCGCAGACCTTCAGCAGCGGATTGGAGATGGTCTCGGCGATCATGATGCGAGGCTTGGCTTGGCGTGCTTTCTGTTCGAGCGCGTCCAGGTCGGAATAATCGACCATGATGGTGCTGACGCTGAAGGATGTGAAGACGGTGTTGAGAAGCCCAATGGTGGCGCCGTAGAGGTCCTGCGAGGCGAGCACGGTGACGCCGGGAGCGATGTCGCAGGCGAGCAAAGCGGCATGCAGCGCGGCCATGCCGGAGCCGAAAGCGCTGGCGGCGAACCCTCCTTCGAGCGCGTGCACCGCGTTCTCGAGTGCCGTAACCGTCGGGTTGGCGTAGCGGCTGTAGACGTAGCCGGGCATCTCTCCGCCGAAGACCTTGTCCACTTCCGCCATGGAGCCGTAGGTGTAGGTGACGGAAGCATAGATGGGAGTAGTGACGGGAACCGCCGCCGGTACT
>DATNJE010000333.1:0-7460 GCA_035604095.1 Terriglobales bacterium | reverse complement strand
CATGTTGAACGAGAGGTTGCCGACGAAAATCTTTTTCATGGTTTCCTTTCCGATGCCTTGCGGCGAAGAGTCTACATGGCCAGGGGGTGCCGAACAACCACGGACCTCCCGGCCCCGGCGCTATCGCTTTGGCTCGTTGATTCTGAGAGGCCCCTTTGGGCGCCCATCTTTCAGGGCCGTGGTTGCGCTAAGGAGAACAAACTTCAGATGGGTCTGACTTAGCTCAGAAGATCTGAAAGAGGAGAGGGAACGCTGCTCGCTCCGCCCCTAAGCTATGCCGAACTGCCCCGGATGTCAACGGTGGATGCGGTCAACCGGTGCGGGCACGCTGGCTATGTGCATCCGCCAATAGACGTTATAATTAGCGAGCGCGCGCCCGTAGCTCAGTTGGATAGAGCGATTGCCTCCGGAGCAATAGGTCAGGGGTTCGAGTCCCTTCGGGCGCGCCAGTCCTCCGCTGTAGGTCTACGCAATCCCGCAACAATCCATTGAAGATTCTGGCCCCTTCTGCCGATAAGCCCCCTGCACGCCAAAGGGCGCCACTTGACTGCGCGCACTGACGGCCATGTCGGAGCAAAGATGTCCTATTCTTTTTGATTGATGTGCCGCAAGGTCGTACACCGCCTCCGGAGCAATCTTAGGGGTCTAAGTCCCCGCTCCGGGGGCGCCTGTTTCCATCCATCTCTCCCCACCCCCGGCTCGATTGCCTGGCGGGACTTGGCACCGGGCCCGTCAACCTAGTAGCATCTCCGGCGCAATGAAACATTTGTTGGAGAAGCTGGCCGAGGCAGCCGGGGCGCAATTATTGGGTAACGGTAAAGTGGAGATCAGCGGTATCGCCAGCCTGGAGTCGGCGACGGTGGACGATCTGGTGTTCGTGGAATCGGCCGATCACCTGGGAGCAGCGTTGCAGTCGGCGGCCGCGGCGGTGGTGGCGGGAGAATTCGCGCGCGGCGTCGAAGCGCGCAAACCGCTGTTGATCGCGCGCCAGCCGCGGCTGGCCTTCGTCCGGGCCGGCAAGGTTATTTTCCCGCCACGCCGGCGGGAGCCCGGCATCGCCTCCACTGCTTTCGTCCACGACTCGGCCAAGATTGGCAAGCTGGTCTCGGTGGAACCCGGCTGCTACATCGGTGAAGGTGCGATTATCGGCGACCGCACCCGCATCGGCGCCGGAGGCTTCATCGCGCCCCGCGTCACCCTCGGCGACGATTGCAGCTTCAAGGCCCACGTGACCATCTACAGCGACACCACGATCGGCAACCGGGTGGTGGTGCAGGCGGGTGCGGTGTTGGGCAGCGACGGTTTCGGCTACGTGCGCGACGCGACCACCGGCGTGTACGAAAAGTTTCCCCAGGTGGGCCGGCTGGAGATCGGCGACGACGTGGAGATCGGGGCCAACGTCACCATCAGCCGCGGGGCGCTCGATGCCACCGTCATCGGCCGCGGCACCAAGATCGATAGCCAGGTGCACATCGGCCACAACGTGCGCATCGGAAAGAACGTGGTCATCGCCGCCCAGACCGGCATCTCCGGCAGCGCGGTGATCGAGGACAACGTGGTGATCGCGGGACAGGTGGGTATCGGCGAGCATGCGCACGTCGGCGAAGGGGTGATCCTGGGAGGCCAGTGCGGCGTGCCCAGCAACAAGGCGATCCGCGGCAAGGGCGTTGTGTTCTGGGGCACGCCGGCGCGGCCCATCCGCGAGTATCTGAAGCAACTGGCCGTGTTGGCGCGGCTGGGGAAGAAGGAACGCTAGCATGAGTACGTCTGTGACCGGCCGTCCGGCGCGCACCCAGCGCGCCGGGAAAAAGACCGCGGAGCCCCGGCCAGCGCCGCCCGAACTCGATCCCAGCGCCAACGGGGAATACTGCATGGCGATCGTGGTGGTGGGCGGGCAGGCGCGGAACGTGGGCAAGACCTGCCTGGTCGCCAACCTGATCCGGGCGGTGCCGGAGCGCCGCTGGACGGCGGTGAAGATCACGCAACACGAACACGGCCTCCCGCCGGAGGCCAGCTATGTCATCCGCGAGGAATGCGATGCCTCCGGCGACGCTGATACCGCGCGCTACTTGCGGGCGGGCGCGCGCCGCGCGCTCTTGCTGAGCGCCCGCCCCGGCCGCCTGGGTGACGCCATCCCCGCCCTGCGGCGGGAGTTGGGGCGGGCCGATGACGTGATCCTGGAATCCAACAGCGTGCTGGAGTTCCTGGAGCCCGACGTTTACCTGGCGGTGCTGGACCCGGCGATCGCCGACTTCAAGTCGTCGGCGCGCCAGTTCCTGCAGCAGGCCAGCGCCGTGGTGCTGAATGAGCCGCAGCGCCGCAGTTTTCGCTGGGACAAGGCATTGCTCGAGCAGGTGATGCGGAAGCCCATTTTCCGCGTGTGCCCGCCGCACTACCTCACGCCCGACCTGGTGGAGTTCGTGCGCAAGAAGCTGCGGAGCCTGGACCAGCGGCTGTAGTTCTCGATTCGACCAGTGCTGCCGGGTGCTTTGCTACACTGCTGCCAAGTTGCCACGAATCCCAAAGCGTGCCTGGCTGCTGACGATCCTTTCCGGCATCCTGCAGGTGCTGGTTTTCCCGTCGCCGGCGCTCTACTTCCTGTGCTGGGTTGCGCTGACGCCGCTCCTGGTTGCCATCATCGGTCCGGCGAACCAACAGCTTTTTCATGACGGGAGCGGACGCGAGCTGAGTTCCACCACCCTGGGACGGGGCTTGTTGCTCGGGTGGGTGAATGGCATCATCTTCTACTCTGGCACCTGTTTCTGGATCTTCCACACGCTGCACGTCTACGGCGGTATGAGCGACGGACTCGCGGTCCTGCTCATGGCGCTGTTCCTGCTCGCGGCCGGAATGCACCACGGCATTTTTGGGCTGCTGCTGGTGGCCGCCTCCCGCGCCCGGCATCTCGGACGTAATCGCGCCCTGATCCTGGCGCCGTTCTTTTGGGTGACCGCCGAAATCCTGTGGGAGCAGATCGTCGGATTTCCCTGGCAGCCGCTGGGCACGGCCCAGGTGGACAATATTCCCTTGTCGCGCATCGCCACTTGGACGGGGGTGTACGGACTCTCCTTCGAGATCGCGCTGGTGAATGCCGCCCTGGCTGCCGCATTGGTTCTGCCGCGCGAACGGCGGCGGACCATGCTCGCGGCGGCGGTCGGCGCGGCGGTAATCCTGCAGCTCGGAGTGCTGGTGAAACCGCCGCCCGTGCGGCCCACGCACCTGGCCACTCTGGTGCAGCAGAACATTCCCATCCTCGACCCCTCGCAGTGGACGTATGACTACTATCGCCAGACGCTCGCCGACCTGGCTTCCATCAGCACGGCCCCGCCCGGAACCACGGCCGCCGAGCCCGGCTTGATCCTGTGGCCGGAGTCGCCGTCACCGTTTTTCCTCAACGATGCCGGGTTCCGGCAGTGGATCAGCGGCATCGCCCAGAACACGCACTCGTATGTGGTGGTGGGCGGCATCGGCATGACGCCCGAGCGCCGTCCGCTCAACTCCGCCGCGCTCGTTGCCCCGGACGGCGCCTGGGCTGCACGCTACGACAAGATTCACTTGGTCCCCTTCGGGGAATATGTGCCGGGCGTCTTCTTTTTCGTGCACAAGATCACCAAGGAGGCCGGCGATTTCGCGCGCGGCACCGAGCGCACGGTCTTCAACGCCGGCGGCTACAAGCTGGGCGTGTTCATCTGCTACGAGTCGGTCTTTCCGGACGAAGTGCGCCTCTTCGCCCGCAACGGCGCGCAGCTTTTCGCCAACACCTCCAATGACGAGTGGTTCGGGCCCTGGGGCGCCCCCGCGCAGCACCTGAACATGGTGCGCATGCGGGCCATCGAGAACCAGCGCTGGGCGCTGCGGGCGACCGACACGGGGATCACGGTTTCCATCGATCCCTATGGCCGGGTGGTTGCGCGCGCTTCGCGCCATGTACGGACCACACTAGAAGCGCCCTTCGGGCTGGAGAGCGGCACCACTTTCTACACCCGCCACGGCGACTGGTTCGCCTGGGGGTGTGCGATAATTTCTTTGCTGGCATTTGTGCTGCGCACACACGTCCGCTTTCGCGCAGTCCGGGCATGAGAAACACCACGGAGAGACAGAGGCACGGAGGAGAAATGATCGGGATTCTCCGTGTCTCCGTGCCTCCGTGGTAGATTGGAAATAAGACAGTGGTCGAAGAATTAGAACGCGAATACGCCCCCATCAAAGCCAAGGTCCACGACCTTCGGGAGTACCTTTGACGCGCCCGGCGTCCGCGAACAGCTAACCGAACTGGAAAAGAAAACCTCCGACCCCAACTTCTGGGCGAATCCTGAGCAATCGCAGCAGGTGATGCGGCAGCGCAAACGGCTGGAAGAAGCGCTGGCCACCGAGGCCGACCTGGAGCGCCGCAGCAACGACATCGACGCCTACTTCGAGTTGGTGCGTGAAGGCGAGAAGGTCGAAGCCGATCTGGCGCGCGAGATCGCGGCACTGCGCGACCGGGTCGAAGAACTCGAGACCAAAACGCTGCTCTCGGGTGAGAACGACGCCCGCAACGCCATCGTCACCATCCATCCCGGCGCCGGCGGCACCGAGTCGCAGGACTGGGCGGAGATGCTGCTGCGCATGTACCTGCGCTGGGCCGAGCGCCACGGCTTCGAGGCGGTGCTGAACGACTACCAGGCGGGCGAGGAGGCGGGTATCAAGTCGGCAACCTTCAGCGTCTCCGGCGACTTCGCCTACGGGCTTCTAATCAGCGAGATCGGCGTGCACCGGCTGGTGCGCATTTCGCCCTTCGACCAGCAGGCGCGCCGGCACACCAGCTTTGCCAGCGTGTTCGTTTCGCCGGAAATCGACGAGAGCATTCAGGTCGATATCAAGCCCGAAGACCTGCGCGTGGACACCTACCGTTCCGGCGGGCGCGGCGGCCAGCACGTGAACACCACCGATTCGGCGGTGCGCCTTACCCACCTCTCCACCGGGATCGTGGTCAGTTGCCAGAACGAGCGCTCGCAGCACAAGAACCGCGACCGGGCCATGAAGATCCTGCGCTCCAAGCTCTACGAGTATGAGCTGGAGAAAAAACGCGCCGAGACCAAGAAGGTCGAAGACGCCAAGCTGGATATCGACTTCGGCTCGCAGATACGGTCGTACGTCCTGCAGCCCTATCGCATGGTGAAGGACCTGCGCACGCGGGAGGAGGTCGGCGACGTGGACCGGGTGCTCGATGGCGACATCGACATGTTCATCCGCGCGTTCCTGAAACAGCGCCGCGCGGAGCAGGCTGAGGCAAAATGAAAGCCGCGGCAGACGCAGAGGCTATCGGGAAGATAGGGCTCGACCGCCTGGCCACCATACGCCGCGGGCGCCAGCTGGAATACCTGACCATCGCCTGGAACTCGGCGGAGGCGACGGTTGCCTTGATCGCCGGGCTGGTTGCGGGTTCTATTGCCCTGATCGGCTTTGGCCTCGACTCGGTCGTCGAGGTTTCCTCGGGCGGGATCGTGCTCTGGCGGCTGTTTGCCGACAATGCACGCGCCGAACGCATTGCACTCAAAGTCGTGGGCGCGAGCTTTGTCGTCCTGGCCGCTTACGTCGCGTTCGATTCCATCAAAACCCTATGGCTGCGAGAAGCGCCCGAGCGCTCGCTGGCCGGCATCCTGCTGGCCGCGGTGTCGCTCATCGTCATGCCGTTGCTGGCGTGGGCCAAGCGCCGGGTCGCCGCCGGTATCGGATCGCGTGCCTTACATGCCGATTCCCGCCAGACCGACCTGTGTGCCTATTTGTCGGCAATCCTGCTGGGCGGACTGCTTTTGAATGCCCTGCTAGGCTGGTGGTGGGCCGATCCGGCGGCTGGGTTGGTGATGACGCCCATTATTGTGAACGAGGGCAGGGAAGCGCTGCGCGGCGAGAGTTGCAGCGATGCGTGTGACCACTGAGATTATGAAAACCGACGAACTGCCCAACCCGCTGCTCGATGCCGAATTTCTGCACGCCTTCGAGTATGCCCTGCGCAAGCATCGCACCCAGAAGAAGAAGGGAAGCCGCATACCTTACATCGAGCACCTCATGGGGGTGTGTTCGGTGGTGCTGCACTACGGCGGCGGGCAGGATGAGGCCATCGCCGCGTTGTTACACGACGTGGTGGAAGATCAGGGCGGCAAGCCGGTGCTGGCCGAAATCCTGCGCGAGTTCGGCCCGCGGGTCGGACACATCGTTGAAGGCTGCACCGATAGCGATACCCATCCCAAGCCGCCCTGGCGGGAACGCAAGCAGAAGTACATCAGCCACGTTCCGTCGGCCGACGCCGGGGTCCGCCTGGTGGCGGCTGCCGACAAGCTGCACAACTCGCGCGCCATCCTGGCCGATTACCGCCAGGTCGGCGAACAGGTTTGGAGCCGGTTCCAGGGAGGCCGCGAGGGCACATTGTGGTACTACGACGAGCTGATCAAGGCATTCCGGGCTGCGCCGCCTGACCCGCGGGTCGACCCGCTGGTCAACGAACTCGAACGAGTGGTACGAGCGCTGCATCGCAAGGCGGGCGCGTCGGTTACGCAGTGAAAGTTAATCGAGCCCGCCGGTTGAGCGTAATCCCCGCCGACACCAAAGTTTCCCCCGTTCGCTGTAAATCGTTGCCGGTGAAGGCCAAGTCTGCTAGTTTATTGGAGATAAGAACATTCTGCGCCACCCATCCCAGCGCGCGCGGCGTAGCGTCTAGATACCATCAGGAGGAGCCTCCCCTTGAGTTCCCAAGAACGTTTTTTGTTTACCTCTGAGTCCGTCACCGAAGGCCATCCCGACAAAATCGCCGACCAGATATCCGACGCCATCGTCGACGCTTGCCTGGCCGAGGATCCCTTTAGCCGGGTCGCCTGCGAAACTTTGATGACCACCGGACTGGCGTTCATCGCCGGCGAGATCACCACCAAGGCTTACGTGGATTTCCCGGCGATCGTGCGCGGCACAGTCATGTCGGTGGGTTACACCGACGCCGCCTACGGCTTCGATCACGAGACCTGCGCCGTCATCTCTTCGATCCACGAGCAGAGCCCCGACATCGCCATGGGCGTGGACCCGGGCGGCGCCGGCGACCAAGGCATGATGTTCGGCTATGCCTCGAACGAGACGGAAGAGCTGATGCCCATGGCCATCACCTTGGCGCACCGGCTCACCCACCGCCTCGCCGATATCCGCAAGAGCGGCCAACTCGAGTGGCTGCGCCCCGACGGCAAATCCCAGGTCACCGTGGAATACGACAAAAACTATCGCCCGGTGCGCGTGGATGCCGTGGTGGTTTCCACCCAGCACTCCGAAGCTGTTGACAACAAGAAGTTGCGGGCGGAGATCCTGCAGCACGTGATCCAGGCCGTCCTCCCGCCGAACATGCTGGATGCCGATACCAAGTACCACATCAATCCCACTGGACGCTTCGTGGTCGGCGGGCCGATGGGCGACACCGGCTTGACCGGCCGCAAGAT
>DATNJE010000332.1:0-7966 GCA_035604095.1 Terriglobales bacterium | reverse complement strand
TTCGCTGGATTCAAAGACCAGGGCACATTCCAGGCACTCGACGAATTCGCTGTCTTCGTCGCGCGCCACGACGCGCACACGCGGGTGCGTGCAGGGCTTGTCCATGCTGACTCGCTGGCGTGCTGCTTCGGAGGATGGTAGGGGCTGGAGTGAACTCATATCCGGAAAATGCACCGGAAACGCGGGTATTGTAGCCCGGTCCTGCCGCTTGTCAAGAGCTTCGTAGGAACCCTTGGTAATAAGTACGCCATCCGCCGGTCACCCCCGGGTTGGTGACCTGCGCCAGACTCCTGATGGAGCACAGTTGCCCGCATGCCCCCGAGTCGTGTAGCGTGCGCCCTTCAGCCGCATGCCCAACCAACCACAATCCGGACTGGTACGCGCCATGGGGCGCTGGACCCTGGTCGCGCTGGTCATCAATTCCATCATCGGCAGCGGCATCTTCGGACTGCCCTCGCTGGTGTGGAAGCAGGTCGGAGGCGCGGCTCCCTGGGCCTATCTGCTGGCAGGGGCGGGGGTCGGGGTCATTATGGCCTGCTTTGCGGAAGTCTCTTCCCGCTTCACCGAGGCTGGCGGGCCCTATCTCTATGCGCGCGCTGCCTTCGGACGCTTCTTAGGGATTGAAATGGGATGGGTGCTGTGGCTGGTACGGCTGAGCGCGGCTGCGGCCGGCGCCAATCTCTTCGTTATCTACTTGGCCGAGTTCTGGACCGGGGCCAAGCAGCCGTTCGCCCGCGCGCTGGTGCTCACCGTTTTGCTGGGAGTGCTGGCGACCATCAACTATCGCGGCGTCAAGTCGGGCGCGCGCATGAGCAACGTGTTTACGGTGGCCAAGCTGGTCCCGTTGGGCTTGCTGGCCGTCGCGGGTACGGCTTTTATGCTCCTGCGGGTCGGACCGGCGCTTACGACCAGCACGCTCCATCCTGCGGCCGGCGATTGGATCCAGGCGGTGCTGCTCCTCGTCTTCGCCTACGGAGGGTTCGAAGCTGCCATGATCCCGCTGGCGGAAGCCGAAGACCCGCGCCGCGATGCTCCCTTCGCGCTGCTGGTTTCCCTGGCCGTGTGCGTGGCGCTGTTCACGCTGCTTCAGATCGTGGTGCAAGCAACGCTGGCCAATCCTGGGCAAGCCGACCGTCCCCTGGCTGACGCGGCACGCCAACTTATGGGAACGGCGGGGGCGCGTTTCATCAGCCTGGGCGCGCTCGTCTCCCTGTACGGATATCTTAGCGCCAACATGCTGAACACTCCCCGGCTGACCTTCGCGCTGGCCGAGCACGACGACTTCCCTCCGATCTTTCGGGCGGTGCACCCGCGCTTCCGCACGCCGCACGTTTCCATCGCGGTATGCGCGGTTCTGGCGTGGCTGATGGCGCTGGCCGGCAATTTCCGCTGGAATGTGGTGCTGTCGGCGGTGGCGAGACTATTCGCCTACGGCGCGGTTTGCCTCGCGATGCTGGTGCTGCGCCGCAAACAGCCAGGCGAAGCGCGTTTCCCGCTGCCCGCCGGACCGCTGTTCGGAATCCTGGGAATCGCCTTTGCCTTGGTGCTGGTAAGTCGGATGGGGCGCGCCGAGCTGGCGATCATCGCCGGCACCATGGTGATCGCCTTTGTCAACTGGCTTTGGGCGCGCCGCCGGAAGCGGACGGGAGCTTCGTAGGGACGACTTAGCCAGGTTAAAGGCTTCAGATGGCCAGCGAGTGCCGGCCGCTGCCCTTGCCCGTTCCGCGGGCTTCGACGTCCTCGATTCGCTCGGCCAGCCACTTGCCCAGGGCTTTCTTGCTCTCGCTGGAAATGTAGATGAAGCGGATGCCGGCGTTGCCCTTACCGTCCGACCAGGCGAACTCGCCTTTCACTTCCAGGGTCTCGGGAATGCCGGGCAGGCCGAAGCGAACTTCCACCGCCCAGCTCGGGCTAATCTGCTCGCTGAGCACCACGGCCATGCCGCCATCGCTGATGTTGGTGACCTGGCAGAGCAGTTGCTTGACCACACCGAAGGTCAGGTAAGCCTTCGCCTCCACGGCATGGCGGAAGTAGCGGCGCTGCTCGGTAATCATGAAACCGTGGGCGGCGCGCAGCGAGCGTACCGCCCGCTCCAGGGTGACAGGCTTGTCGAGCGCGAAGTGCGCTCCCATCTCGAAGGCGGCGCGCATGTTGGTGGCGCCATTGATCACAGCGATGACGATGGCCCGTTTGTTGGAAGGCGACTGCTGAACGCCGGCCAGCACCTCGGCGCCTCCGGCCACGTCGTCGCAGTCCACGATGATGGCGTCGAACTTGTTTCGGTCCAGGCGCTCCAGCGCCGACTCCGCCGTCGTCGCCACCTCCACCGCGATCCCCAAATCATCCAGCGCACGGCGGGAAACCCGCAGCGTGCCCGGATCACGGCACAGGATGAGAGATTGCAGGACCATAGCTTGCATGGTAGCCCGCAACCGTGACCGTCCCAAGTAACCAAAGTAATCCCAAATGGGAAACACCCGCGGGCGCAGATGGGGCATGGAAAACACGCTGCTGGCGCGGGCTGGCGGAGCTTTGGACAGCATCGGGAACGACCGCCGCCCCAGGCCGCAGCCGCGTGTTTCTTCGCCGTTACCACCGTTATCCGCTCCAGACTCGGCCGTTATCTTTCTCCGGCGGGCGGCCGCAGCCTATGCTTCCTCTGCTGGCGCATGGACGCCATGCGGTGAGGAGCGATGGACAACCTGGACAGAGAAATCCGTCGCTTGGCCAGCGACATTCGGGCCGTGGAACAGTTGCTGGTCGAAGGTTGCGGTTTGACGCCCGTCACTGGCGCCGTCGCGGCGGGATACGGTTCCACCTGGGTCCGCAGGGTGCGATCCCTGTGCCAGCGCGCGTGCTGGTCGGTTGCCCGGGCCGCAGGGAGCGATGCCATGTTAGCGGTGCGCGCGCCCCAAGCCGACTGAAAACCTTTCCGGACTGCCGTGGCCTCGCAAGGGAGGGGTTTGATACACTCGCCGCGGGGCCGCGATGCAGGACGTGATCGTAGTACGGGAGTGGGATGCCGACAGCTTCCACCGGCGGGTCCTGGAACTCGAGTCCCAGGGGTACGAAGCACGGCGCGACACCTACCGCATCAGCCCGGAAATGAATCCGGAGAGCGGCGCCATCATCCACCTGCACACCATCGAGATGAGCCGCGCGCGCCCTTAGTATGTGAATGCCGCGCCAGGGGGCTGGCGGATGCTATCCAGCGGCATCACCTTTTGCATGCCGTTACACGGCATGGAAACTGCGCTGCTAAAGCCCTCGGGCCCGGCCTCTCTTGGCGCGCGCCCCAATTTAGGCCGCTTAATTCGGGGCCTTGGTAATATAGTTACAAAGCCGTGCTTTCGCCTTACGGTCTAGAAATCATCGAAAGCTGCGTCACCTGCAAGCTGCGGGCGGACAAGATTTTCTGCAATCTGCCGCCGCATACGGTGCAGGCGCTGGAAGCCATCAAGTACACCACTGCTTATCCTAAAGGGGCGGTGTTGTTCGTGGAAGGCCAGGCGCCGCGCGGAGTTTTCATCCTGTGCCGCGGGCGGGTGAAGCTGTCCATCTGCTCCAGCGATGGAAAAACCCTGATCCTGAAGATTGCGGAGGCGGGCGAGGTGCTGGGTCTGAGCGCCAGCGTCTCCGGCAAGCCCTATGAACTGACCGCGGAAACGCTGGATCCTTGCCAGGTCAATTTCGTCAAACGCGAGGACTTCCTGCGCTTCCTGCGCGAGCACAACGACGTCTGCCTGCGTGTGGCCGAGCAGCTCAGCGAGAAGTACAACACCGCCTGCCACGAGATCCGCTCGCTTGGCCTGTCGCACTCCGCGGCGGAGAAACTGGCGAAGCTGCTGCTGGAATGGTCGGTGAAGAACGGCGGCGCTCGCCAGCCGGACCGCCTCAAACTCACCCTTACTCACGAAGAAATCGCGCAGATGATCGGCACCTCGCGCGAGACCGTGACTCGCCTGTTCGCCGATTTCAAGAAGCGGCAACTCATTCAGCTTAAAGGCTCTACGCTGGTCATCCGCAACCGGGCGGCGCTGGAAGGCCTTGTCAGTCCGTAGTTTCCGCGTGTCCGGTCCAATCTGGGCCGTGGTTTCGGCAGTCCATCACCCAAAACCGTGACTCGGGTCACAGCTTTAGAGCGGCGTCGGACTCTACAGTTGCACCCATGAACCGGGACTATCATTTGCCGGTGAGTGTGCTCGGCGCCGGGCAGGCGTCGGACCGTGTCTTCTCAGGTTTGCCAGCACACGCGCTGCGCCAGCTTTGCGACCTCCACAGCATCCACGATTATCCGAGCGGCACCCTCCTGTTTCAGGAAGGCGAACCCGCGGAGGGGATCTTTCTGGTGTGCAGCGGCGCGGTGAAGCTTTCTGTCGGTTCCAGCCACGGCGACAGTCTGCTGCTGCGCGCTGCCGGCCCGGGTGAGATCCTGGGACTGAGCGCGACCCTGACCGGCCAGGGCCATGAAGTGACCGCCCAGACCACCACCGCGGCGGAACTGGCCTTCATCCGGCGCAAGGACTTTTTGCGCTACCTGCGGGAGCACAGCGACGTATGCTTGCGGGTGGTGGAGTCCTTGAGCAACGACGTGCAAGCGGCCTACGACCGGGTGCGGACGCTGGGGCTGGCGCGCATGCGCCACAGTCACAATTAGCCGCAGTGGGACGTCAGAACTCCGTGGCTGGGCCAAGCGCGGCTGCTCACCTTGCATGACAGCGCGAGGTACTGTCCTGAGAATCAGGACAGTAGCCAGCGCGAGGATCACGGCGCCGTGATCCCGTTTCTGAGTTATAGTAGCGGCAGCGCTTTCCGGTCCACCCCACCGGGGTGGCCGGGTTTGTCAGTGTGCGCAATCCTCCGCCGAGGAGGCCCGCCATGGCTCAAGACGACCGCGACGTCCTGGAAGTGCTGAAGTTCGAACTTGCTTTTCTGGAGCAGGGTGGCTACGGGCGCTCCGTGCGTACGCCCTGGAAGCCGACCTCCATTTTTCAGGATTCGATTAGCTGCCTGAACTTCGGCGAGCCCGAGCGCGTGCACCCCTGCTCGGAGTGCCTGCTCATCGATTTCGTCCCGCCCGCGGAGCGCGCGGCTGAGGTTCCCTGCCACCACATCCCGCTGACGCCGAACGGGGAGACCGTGGACACGGCGAACCGCTGCGACCACCAACAGGAGTTGGAAGAGAAGGTGAAGCAATGGTTGCGGGCCACCATCCAACGACTTGAGGCGCAGCGCGCCTCTGCTGACTCCAACCCCAAGTAGTCCTACCCGCCTGCCGCTACGCAGCAGGTGACCGGATTAAATTTTTCCGATCCGCGCTCCGGGGACCGCCACAAAGAAGGAAGCGTGTTCCATTTCTGCACTGCAAGGCTAGCCTTGGCTATCCACGAAGCCATTTTGGCACAACAGTAACCAACGTGTGTGACGAACGTCACAGATTTGCGTACCCCAATTGGCGCAAAAGGGTATCGTCTCTCGAGTGATCCCCGGGGAAAGGCCCAAGAAAAATCCACCAACAGGGGGCAGGCGAAGCCGGCAATGAGATTCCGAACAGCAGCCTTTTTCGTTTTGCTTGCGGCGCTGGCGGTGAGCGCGAATGGAGCGCCGCCGCACTCGGCCTGTGCACTCTCCGGGGCGTTCTTCATGGGCGCCTATCCAGGCGCTGCCGAGGCCAAGGCCGCGAGCCCGCAGGAAAAAGCTAAAGCCGCGACTCCATCGTCTCAGGCAACGGATTCGGGTCAATATGTTGGCGCGACCGTCTGCCAGGGGTGCCACGACGAACTGTACAAGGGCTTCGAGGCGTCGCCGCACTGGATGACCACCCAGGAAACCAGTGTGACCCACGGTGCACACGGTTGCGAATCGTGCCATGGTCCGGGGGCGGCGCACGTGGAAGGTGGCGGCGACAAATCCAAGATCTTCACCTTCGTCGGGGCCAAGAGCGAAGAGATCACCAAGCGCTGCCTGAGCTGCCACGAAGCCAAGCCTGAACAGCGCCAATTCATGCAGTCAACGCACAACCAGAACGGCGTCAGTTGCACCAGTTGCCACTCCGTCCACCACACTAAGGCGGAGTATCTGCTGGTAAGCAAGCAGCCCGGGCTGTGTTACTCGTGCCACGCGGAACAGAAGGCCGATTTCCAGAAGCCGTTCCGCCATCGTGTGGACGAGGGCTTGATCAAGTGCACCGATTGCCACAATGCGCACGGCGCACTGCGTGACCGCCAGCTCCGGTCGGCACCGAATCAGGACTTCATCTGCGTGAAGTGCCACTCCTACAAGCGGGGACCGTTCGTCTTCGAGCACGAGCCCGTCCGGGTGGAGGGATGCCCAACCTGCCACACCCCGCATGCCTCGGCCTATCCGCGCCTGTTGCTCACCGCACGCATCAACACACTTTGCCTGCAGTGCCATGCCCAAATCCCGGTTGGCGTGCACGGCCCGCAGAACGCGTACCGGTCGACCTGCATCATTTGCCACAACAGTATTCACGGCTCAAACGTGAGCAACCTTTTCTTCAAATAAAGGAAGGAGAAGAGCCATGGCAAATCCAAATCAAACTTCGCCGCGGCCTCTCCTTCGCGGAGAAAGGCCGTTGGATGGGAGCCGACGTATGAACAGGAAGCATGCAATCTTTGTCGCCATCCTGATGCTGGCGCTGCCGCTGTTCACCCTGGCGCAGGACGAGGACGATAAGGGCCGCGTCTGGGGCGGCTACACCGTGCGCCAGTCCATCGAACTCGGTTCTCACATCGCGGATGCCGAAGGCAATCAGCAGATGTACTCCACTTTCGTCAACATAGGGACCGGTCCGCGGCTGTTGGGACAGGAGCTGTCCATGCAATCGAGAGACCACGAGGAGGGCTTGCTCTTCGACACCCTATACCTGAGCAGCTTCGGACTGGGCGGCGACCCGGAGGGCATGACCCGCCTGCGCGTCCAGAAAAACAAGTGGTACAACTTCGTCGGCCTGTACCGGCGCGATAAGAACTACTTCGACTACGACCTGTTTGGCAATCCACTGAACCTGAATGCAGGCATCACCACATGCGGCACAACTTGCCAGAACGCGTTCAGCCCCACAGCCCAGCCGTGGTACAGCAACAGCCCGCACATGCAGGCCACCACGCGCAACATGGGCGACTTCATGCTGACGCTGTTGCCAGAGTCGAAGGTTAGCTTCCGCCTCGGCTATGCCCGCAATGCCTCCTACGGAACGATTGACAGCACCCTGGAGTCCCCCATTCGCACCATCTTGACGGAGGATTCCCAGTGGCGTTCCGATCGCTACCAGTTCGGCGCAGACCTGAAGCTGCTTCCGCGCACCACCATCAGCCTCGATTTCTTTTTTGAGCACGACAAGAACGATATCGGCTTTCTGGATGCTGATCTGCTATACACATTGGGCAACACGGGTGGACCACCCGTCGATATTGGTTTGCTGCTACCACCCTTGAGCGGCACCCTGCCCTCGTGCGCGGGTAACAACGTACAGACCATCCAGGGGGGCGGTGTTTTTATTATCAATCCGGGATGCACCGGCGTTCTTTTGGACACCGGCCCCGGTGGCGCCTACTTTAGGCGCGGTCACGTTCGCACCGGCATTCCCACCGGGCAGTTGTCATTGCAGTCCAATTACTTCCACAAACTAGATATCACCGCTAGCGGCACCTACAGTTCCGCGAATTCCGACTTTCTGAACTACAACGAGTTTATGCATGGCAGTACCGCCAGCCTGATCACGGGCAGCCCCACCGCCCCGCCCACCGCCGGTCATATCTCGGCCAACGCCGATCTGGGCTTGACCTATCACATCAACAAGAGTTGGAGTGTTTCCGACAAATTCCGCTGGCTGGACTGGCGCGAGCCGGGCGCCAATTTGCTCAACCAGTTCAACTGCTTCCTCAACGGCGCCAACCTCGCCACCGGGCCTGCTGGCGCCGTCGGATTTCCCAGCGGCACCATT
>DATNJE010000331.1:0-10753 GCA_035604095.1 Terriglobales bacterium | reverse complement strand
CCGTTGCCGGCAGCCGCATCTCCACTAACAACCCGCCGCCGGGAGCGTTCGAGGCCTGGATAGTACCGCCGTGCAGGCGGACGGCGCGTTCGCTGATAGCCAGGCCCAGTCCGGTGCCGCCGGTCTCGCGCTCGCGGGCGTCGGCCACGCGGTAGAACGGCCGGAAGACACTGTTCAGCTCCGATTCTGGCAGGCCGGGGCCGTGGTCGCGCACGCGGATGGCGGCCCACTTGTTGCCGTCCGAGCCCACATAGGCGAGGTCGATCTGCACCTGGGTGCCTTCGGCGGTGTAGCGCACGGCGTTGCGGACCACGTTGTCCACCGCGCTGCGCAGCAGGTCGGGGCTGCCGACAGTGGCGCAGTCTTCCGCGGCATTGACTTGCACGCTGCAATGGCGGCTCTCCGCCTCGAACCCGGCATCTTCAGCAACTTCGCGCACCAGTTCGGAAAGCGAGACTGGCTCCTGTTCGGGCGGAGTTCCGGCGCCCTCCAGGCGGGCCAGGGTGAGCAGGCGTCCAATCAGCTCGTTGAGCCGTTCGGCCTCGCGCTCGATGCGGTCGAGTTGGGGAGCAGCTTCGGAGCCGGCGCGCTGCCGCGCCAGACCCAGCGCCACATTCAGCCGCGCCAGCGGCGACCGCAGCTCATGGGAGATGTCGCGGATGAGCTGGCGCTCGGAGTCCAGCAGTACTTCGATGCGGTCGGCCATCTGGTTGAAGTCGCGGATCAACTGGCCGAGCTCGTCGCGGCGTTTTTCCATGTCACCGCCGGCCCGCGCCCCGAGGTTGCCGGCGGAGAGTTCACGCGCAGCCGCGCGCAGCCGCAGAATCGGCCGGGTGATATAGCGGGTCAGCAGGTAGCAGATCACGCCGGAGATCAGGATGGCCAGCAGCCAGCGCAGCACCTGGGTGGAGGTGGTCGCACGGAGAGCGAAGAACGGTCCCGCCCGCGGCATTTCCGTGACCAGCACGTAATGCCGGCCGGAGGGTCCGGTGCCGAGCTGGGCGTTGTAAGCCAGGCGGGGCTTGATCTCGAACTCGGGTTGGCCGCTCTGGACCACATGCGCCGCGACCCGGGCCGCTTCGCCGGAAGGCTTGCCGATGAGCGGTTGCCCGCTCTCATCCAGCAGCACGGCCTGCATCCTGCCCACATAGTTGAGGCGCTGGATATAGTTCGCGGCCGCGGCCGGGCCCTGGCGCTCAAAAATCTCGGCAGCGTTCTGCGCGTGGGTGGCGAGGGCTTCCGTCATGAGCGCCTGCCAGCGGGTGAAGACGATCTCCGGCTGCAAGCTCCAGGTGACCACGATGGCCATGCCGATGAGCAGCACCGTGATCCAGAAGAAGAGAAATATTTTGAGGAACAGGCTGCGCATCGCTCAGTCTCCCGCCTCGCTGGAGCGCGCGTAAATATACCCGACGCCGCGCACGGTCTTGATGCGCTCGCCGTCGCTGCCGGGCTGCGGCCCCAGCTTCTTGCGCAGCTTGCTGACGTGCATGTCGATGCTGCGGTCGTAGGCCATGAAGCGGCGGCCCAGCACCGTCTGCGCCAGGAACTCGCGGGTGACCACTTGCCCAGCCGAACGCATCAGGGCCTCCAGCAGGGAAAACTCGACGGCGGTCAACTCCAGCGGCTCGCCGTTGCGGGTCACGGTGCGGGCGCCGGGATCCAGCTCCACGTCGCCCACCGTGACCGGCGCCGCGGTTGACGCCGGTGCTGCCTGCGAGCGGCGTAGAATGGCGCGGACCCGGGCCAGCAGCTCGCGCGGGTTGAAGGGCTTGGCGAGATAGTCGTCGGCGCCGATCTCCAGGCCGACGATGCGGTCCACGTCCTCGCCGCGCGCGGTCAGGATCAGCACCGGCGTCCGCGACTCGCTGCGCAGGCGGCGCAGCACATCGAGGCCGGTTATGCCTGGCAGCATGATGTCCAGCACCACCAGCGCGTGTTCGCCGGAGAGCGCGCGCTCCAGTCCCTTGTCGCCGTTGTGTGCGGCCTCGACCTCGAACCCTTCCTGGGTCAGGTATTCTCCCACCAGCTCGCAGAGTTCGACATCGTCGTCAATGATGAGGATCTTGGCCATCCGACAATTCTAATTCTGGAGGCAGGAAGCAGGAGAATCGGTGGCACCGCTGCTTTCCCTGCATCCTGCTTCCTTCATTATTTTGTAGCACTAATCGGGACCATGCGGCGGTAAAGATGTGTCAAAGGCGGCGGGGTGTCGTTGACAAAACTTTACGTCCGGCTTACGAACACTTTACCGCCAGAATACGTAACCCTGTGTTAGCAGTATTAGTAACACGTGCAGCATGGCACGGAGGGGAGACAAGTAGATGAAGAGCAAGTATCTCGCGATTGCGCTGGCGCTGGTGATAGCCGCAGGAGGAGTGACAGCCGTCTGGGCCAACGCCCGCGGCGGGGGCGCGAATGGAATGTTGTTCGGGCGGCACATGGGTTGGATCGCCTGGAAACTCAACCTGAGCGATGCCCAGAAAACACAGATCCAGTCGCTGATCCAGGCGGAGCGGCCGAATTTGGAGCCGCTGGTGAAGCAGTTGGCCGCGAATCATCAACAGATGCTCGTAGCCACTCGCGGCGGCAGCTTTGACGAGGCGCAGGTGCGTACCTTGGCCAACCAGCAGGCGGAAACCCTGGCCGAGTTAATGGTGGTCCGCGAGCGCGTGATCGCGAAGGCGTACAACACGGTGCTCACGCCTGACCAGAAGACCAAGGCGGACACGCTGCGCCAGCAGATGTTCGATCACATGAGCAAGAGATTCCAGGAGCAAACCAGCCAGCCAACCACAACCACCAACCAGTAGGGCCGCACAACCACCCCAGCAAGCCAAAACCGGGTTTGCTGGGGACCCCGGTGCAGGGCGGGTGCATTCATACCTGGGCCAAGCGCCCGCCTTTCCTCATTTATTCCAGCCCGCTGAGCAAGTCCTTGGATCGGCTAGGGACCAGGTTTTCTGCCCTTCTTGCCTGACACAGTTCGGCGATGGGAATGACATTTTTTGTCAGTATTTTTCATAATGCCTTAATAGACGCGCGGGGCCATTTGTAAAGAATTGTAAATGCAGTGGGCTACGTCAGGTTCAAAACGGGTGGTTTGGCATGTCGGGTGCCGAGGATCAGCAGGCCCGAGAGGCCAATCCATTTTCGCAGAGAAACGGACCATGACGAAACACAAGTCGTCCAAGAGGCGTAAGACAAGAAAGCACAAAGGCTTTTCGCTGATCGAACTGCTGATCGTGGTGGCGATCATTCTGATCATCGCGGCCATCGCGATTCCCAACCTGCTGCGTTCGCGTATCGCAGCCAACGAGGCCTCCGCTGTGGGTTCGCTGCGCACCCTCAACACCGCGGAGATCACCTACAACATGACCTACCCGGGCGTGGGCTTTGCCTGCGCTCTGAGTTCATTGGCTCCGACCAGCGGCGGCGCTTTAGCCACTTCTTCGGCGGCCGGACTGATCGATGCTAACCTGGCAAGCGGTACGAAGAGCGGTTATACGTTCACGGTGGGCAACTGTACCGGGACGCCCAAGAGCAACTACCAGTATGCGGCGGCCCCGGTCAACCCCGGGATCACCGGGCAGCGGTACTTCTGCACCGACAGCTCGGGCGTGATTCAGTACAACGCTTCGGCTGCCATTACCACCTGCGGGACGGGCACCACGCCGATCTAGTGTGTGGCCAAGTACCTGGGGGAGGGTACAAAGCCAGGGGGAGCAGAGGACGAAAGTCCTCCGCTCCCCTTTTCGTTCTTGCTAGTTTTCCTTGCGCCAGCGACTGATCGCGACCGCTCGCCCGTCTCCCTGGCGTTACCGACGTAATCTCCTGACGTGACCGAGCTCACTGCTCCCCCGGGTGAAATGGCGGAACATCCTTAAACGGAACCTGGGGGCGTAAATGTCACGTGTTCTGCAACGGCATCGCCTCCAGAGGGCTAATAATAATAATATGGGCCAGCGCTTAATTCCGCGCTTCCGCAGGAAAACGAATGGTGGAACCGCTCCGCGAGTTGCGAATCCCGATGCAGTTGGAGGTCCGGGTGTGGGGGATGGACAGCATGGGGAAACCCTTCTCCCAGACGGCGCGCACCGTGGATATCAGCGGCCAGGGGGCGCGGCTGGCGGGCATTACCGGCCCGAAGCAACTGGGCGAAGTCCTCGGGGTTCAGCACGGGAACCAGAAGGCGCGCTTCCAGGTGGTATGGGTCGGGGCGAATGGCACAGCGGACCAGGGGCAGATCGGCATTGCCTGTTTGGATGCGGGCCGATGCATCTGGGCGGAAGCCCTGAAAGGCGCTCCCGACCAGTTTGTACAGGGACCCGAGATCCTAAGCCCGGGTGCGGCGGTGGCCGCGGCCGTGCCGGCTGCCGGTGTCGCGGCCCAGGCGGAACGGCGCCGCTATCCACGTTACGCGTGCGCCGGCGCGGTGAAACTGGGCACGGAAGACACGGACCTTTCCACATGGGCGAGATTGGGCGACATCGGTTTGGGAGGCTGCTATGCGGAGCTGATGTCCACGCTTCCGCTGCAAACGCCGGTAGAATTTGCGATTCAGGTGGACGATCTGGAGATCCGTGGCCGGGGCGTGGTGCGGACCACTCATCCTTCGGTAGGCAACGGCATCGCATTCACCCAAATGAAGGCAGACGATTGGCAGCGCCTGAATCACCTCATTGCCCGCCTGGCCAGTCCGATGTCTCGCGAACAGCTTCAGCCTGCGGTTCCCGCGGCTGAACCTGACCTCGCGCAACCCCTGCAGGTCCTGTTGGAGTTGCTGGAGAAGAAAGGGGTACTCACTCGGCATGAGTTCTTGACGGAGTTAAGGAGAATCAAGTCCGGAGTGAGGCCGGGGGGAGCGCTAGCAACCGCGCCGCCAAAGGGAAAGTCTTCCGGCGACGGCCACTGAGGGGTGCGGCGGCTGCTCAGGGCAGCCAACCCACCTTCCTCAATCCATCGGCTGCGGCCAGTTTGTAAGCCTCGGCGATGGTGGGATAGTTGAAGACCGCATCCCGGAAATACTCAATCGTCCCGCCAAACCGGAGCACCGCCTGCCCGATATGGATGACCTCGGCCGCGCGTACTCCCATAATGTGGACCCCGAGCAGCTTCAGCGATTCGGGATCGAACAACAGCTTCAGGAAGCCACGCTCGTCGGAGATCTGTGCCTGCACCAGCTCCTCGTAGCGCGCCACGCCCGTCTGGTATTCAATCTTGCTCTCCTCGAGCGTTTGCTCGGTCGCGCCCACCATGGCGATTTCCGGGATGCCATAAATGGCATAGGGAAACACCTCGGGGCTGCTGCCGGCGGGGAATCCGTACATGTTGCAGACCGCGAGCCGGGCTTGTTCCATGGAGATGCTGGCGTAATACAAGCCTTCGAAGGCGAACCCGATGACATCCCCGGCGGCATAAATGCCGGGCACGGCAGTCTGAAACTGGTCATTGACTTCAATCTTGCCGTCCTCGGTGGTACGCACGCCCAGCGCGGCCAGGTTCAGGGTGTCGGTGTTGGCCTGGCGCCCGGCTACATACAGGAGCGACTCCCCGTCGATGGTCTCGCCGTTCGAGAGCTGGACCGTGACCCGATCCTTGGCCACATCCCTCTTGCCTGCGGCCACCTTCACGCCCAGCCGGAAGCTGACGCCGAGCTGCGTCAGGTGCGAACGGAGGGCGTCGACGATCTGCCGGTCGACAAACGGTAGCAGCGCCGGCCGCTCGTCCACCAGCGTCACCTTGGCGCCCAGCAGAACCAGCATGGAGGCGTACTCGACGCCGATCAGGCCCGCTCCCACGATGATCAGGTGACGTGGAATCCGCCGCATGGAGAGCAACTGATCGGAGTTGAAGGTGCGCAGGCCGTCGATCACGACGTGCTGGCTTGCGGCCGGCCGCGTGCCCACCGCGATGAGGAACTTTTCGGCGGTGACGCGGGTTGGGCCTTGGTCGGTCTGGATCTCGATCGTCCGCGGATCTGCGAACCGGGCTTCGCCCGCGATGGTTTCCACCTCCGCTCCTTGCAGTTGCGACTTCAGGATGGCAGCGTAACTGTTGACGATGGCCGGCACCCGGGCCGCCAGTTCCGACATCTCGATGCGCGGCTGGGTGGGATCGTTCCCCTGAAAAAGCCTGCGTGCCCGCAGAGCCAGAACCGCTTCCCGTAGAAGCCGGCTGGAAATCGTCCCGGCCTGAGCGGAGGGCCCAGGGCCAGACCATTTGCGTTCGACCACCGCTACTTTCTTGCGCAGTTTGGCAGCAGCCAAGGCGCCTTTTTGCCCAGCAGGACCGCCACCGATCACTACCAGGTCGTAGTTATGAGTGCTCACAGTATTAATCCTCGCGTCAGCTATAAACGGGGAAGCTTATAACGCGCCGGGAGTTCCCGCTACTGAGAATGCGATGGCGATAGCCGAAGGCTTGCAAACTGGCTGGCTGCCCTATAATGCTGCGAACCTGGGCGCAGTTTTCGCTGACCCACGGTTTAGTCCCTAATCTTCGATTCTGGATTCTGAAAGGAGGTCTCAGGTGCCTCTGTCGAAAAAGCTCGCCGCGGAATTCATTGGCACGTTCTGGCTGGTATTCGGCGGCTGCGGTGCTGCGGTATTGGACGCGGCATTTCCGCAGCTTGGTATCGGGTTCCTGGGAGTGGCTTTCGCCTTCGGCCTGACGGTGATGACCATGGTCTATTGTATTGGCCACATCTCAGGCGCTCACCTGAATCCAGCGGTTTCAGTGGGCCTGGCCGTGAGCAAACGATTTCCGACCGCGGAACTTGTCCCTTACATCATCGCCCAGGTTTTGGGAGGGATCCTCGGTAGTGCCGCCTTGTACATCATCGCCAGCGGGAAGGAAGGTTTTCAATTGAGCGGTGGATTCGCGTCGAATGGCTATGGCCTCCATTCGCCGGGAGGCTACTCGCTCCTGGCCTGCTTGGTGGCCGAAGTCGTACTCACCTTCATGTTTGTCCTTATCATTCACGGAGCAACCGACCGGCGCGCCCCCGCGGGCTTCGCGGGAATCGCGATCGGCCTCGGTCTGACACTCATTCACCTGGTGGGTATTCCCGTCACCAACACTTCTGTAAACCCGGCACGCAGCACGGGCCCGGCCGTGTTTGTGGGAGGTTGGGCAATCCACCAATTGTGGCTCTTTTGGCTGGCGCCCATCATCGGCGGAGCGATCGCCGGCTTGGTGTATTCCGGACTATTTCAGGAGCGCAAGTCGTGACACGGCCTGGTTGGCAACAGCGGACAACGTCAGTAAATGGTGTACGGCGGCGCGGGCGAGCGGAAGTTGGGCTTGGTCCCCATCACCAGCAGTGCGCCGATGCGCTTGAACTGCCGCAAATCCTCGGCGCTCTGGAATGACTGCCCTGCATAGTCGTCCGGCGTGGGAGTGGGGTCGGGGATGCGGCGCGCTTCCACGTCTTCGAAAGCGTGCGCGTTCAGCAGTTCGAGGTACTCGGCCTCGGAACGCACCTGCACCGGAACCTTGAGCTTGTCCACCCACTGCAGCGAGTAGGGATTGTCTTTGTACAGGTTGATGAGGATGAACAGCCGCCCGCGCGGCGCCATCACGCGGAACAGTTCGTTGAGCGCCCGGTCGGGGTCGGGATAGTAGTAGAAGGATTCGACCGAGAGCACCTTGTCGAAGTAGTTCTCCTCCCACGGGATCTTTTCCGCGGAACCCCAGACATACATGATGTTGTCGAAGTCGCGGGAGGCGGCGCGGGCGCGGCGGATCATCTCGTCGGAGATGTCGAGCCCGACGATCTGGCCGAAGCCGCGCGGGCCTTCCGAGACCAGCCGCGCCAGGGTGCGCGTGGCCCATCCCGCTCCGCAGCCCAGGTCCAGCACCCGCTCGCCGGGCTTGATGTCCATCAGCCGCAGGGTGGCTTCCGTGATCGCAAGATGGTGCTGCTCCATCTGCTCGCCGCGGCCCTCCGCGGCCCAGCGATTGAATTCCTGCTGCAGGATTTCGTCAGGAGTCATTCTTGGTACTTGGTACTGGGTACTGAGTACTGCTTCTATGCTACATTTTGCGCCACCATGCCGGAAAGCCCAGCGCCCGAGCCGGAGCCGCTCTACTGCCCGAAGTGCGCGCGTGAGGTCACCGACCCGCTGATTTGCGGCGACTGCTCGGCGGTGATCTGCCGTGCCTGCGGCACGCCGCTCGAATCTCCGGACGAGCTGGGGATCGGGTGACCGCTCCCGCTCAAGCTCCCAGCCGCGCGCCCGAGGCGACGCTGGTGCGCGGGCTGTCTCTGCTGGATTCGGTGCTGTTGCTGGCCGGCGGCATCATCGGCTCGGCCATCTTCCTGGCGGTCAGCGACGTCGCCGAGCATCTCTCGAGCCCGCGGCTCTTCCTCTTCGTATGGGTGCTGGGCGGCGCCATCACGCTGCTGGCCTGCTTCGCCTTTGCCGAACTGGGCGCCATGTACCCCAACTCCGGCGGGCAGTACGTCTACCTGCGCGAAGCCTACGGCGAGTTTTACGCCTTCCTGTTCGGATGGATGGTACTCTTCATCAACTTCAGTGGGACGGTGGCGGCGTTGGCGGTGGGATCCGCGACTTATCTGGACGAAGTCGTGCCGTTCGGCGCGAAGGAAGCGTTGTTCCGAGCCGGGCCGTTCTCGCCGACGCGCGGGCAACTGGTGGCGCTGGTGGCGATCGCGGTGATGACCTGGGTGAACGTCGTGGGACTGCGGCGCGCGGCCACGCTGCAGAACATCGCTACGTGGATGAAATTTGCCGCCATCGCGATCTTCGTGAGATTCGGATTCGCGATCGGCAAAGGCTCCACCGCCCACTTCTCCACGCCGGCACCGCCGGCGCACCCCATGCCGCTGCTGTTCGCCATCGGCCTGGCGCTGAATGGCGTCTTCTGGGCTTACGACGGATGGAACTACATCGTGTGCGCGGCAGGAGAAGTCAAAGATCCGCAGCGCAACATCCCGCGGGCGCTGGTGCTGGGCGTGGTCGCAGTAGGAATCGTGTACATCAGCCTGAATGTGGTTTATCTGTACGCGGTGCCGCTGGCCGCGATCCAGCCGGCGCGGACCGTCGCCCAGACCGCCGCGATCGCGCTGTTCTCGCCGGGCGTGGGACGTTGGATGTCACTGCTGATCGCGCTGTCGTGCTTTGGAGCGGCCTCGTGCTGCACGCTGGCGGGCGCGCGCGTGGTCTATGCCATGGCCTGCGACCGGGCTTTCCTACCCAAGCTCGCCTACGTTCATCCGCGCTACCGCACGCCGTCGCTGGCGCTGATTGTGCTGGGGGCGTGGTCGGGCGTGCTGGCGCTCAGCGGCAAATACGACGAGCTCTATACCTACGTGATGTTCGTAGGCGTGATCGCCTACGTAGCCACCGTAGCAGGAGTGTTCGTGCTGCGCCGGAAGCGGCCGGAGGCGCCGCGTCCGTATCGATGCACGGGGTATCCGTGGGTTCCCGCGCTGTATCTGGTGGCCGGCGGCCTTTGGGCGGCGATTGTGGCGTACGAGAGACCGAAGGAGGCAGTCGCGGGCGCGGTGATCATGCTCATCGCGGTGCCGGGATATGTCTACTGGAAACGGCGAAAGGCTTAGGCGCAGGGGAACCAGCCTCTCGCGGTTAGTTGTGAGAATGCCTGTTCTCGACAATTATCCAAGCGCATAATACGGCAGAGGAACTGCGGCATGAAGGGTCTGGTCGGGCTTGTGTTTGTTATTGCCTTCACCTCGGTCAGTTCGACAGCACAAAATTCCAACCTGCCGAACGCAACAATCAATTGGAATATCGGAGCGATGGCCTTCACTGTTGGACGGTGGACAGCTGGTCACGAGTGGGTTCTGGAGGTTCACATAGCCGACGTGCAGCATCGCACCTCGAAGATGCTTGTTGCCGGAGCTGCTCCTGCTTGGTCACCCGATGCGGCGAGACTCGCCTACTGTGATCACCAACCCGGAAAAGGGTCGGAGGTCTTCGTCATTGCGCGGGACGGTTCGCAGCGGAAACAGCTCACCAAACGAAAAGGAGGTAGCTATGCTTGCTCGCCCGCGTGGTCGCCCGATGGGACCAAAATAGCTTTTTCTGGTCGCGATGTGACAGGCAAAGGATCAGCCATTTTTGTGATGGAGCAGGATGGCTCGAACGTGCACAGGATCACCGATGGTTGCGAGCCGCGCTGGTCACCCGGCGGCAAGCAATTGGCTTTTTACCGCGCTCCGAAAGGCCCTGGAACTAAGTCTTCGATTTGGGTAATCAACGCTGACGGGTCTGAACCGATACGCTTGACCGATGAAAACTCCGTAGCATGGGAACCTAGCTGGACGGGCGATGGCAGAGTTCTGTTTGCATCTGATCGGGAAGGCAAGTCGGCCATCTACGTCGTGTCCCTTGGCGAAAGGAATTTGCAACGGTTGGCATACTCGCCCGCCTATGGAATGTATGCACCCCTAATCTCACCAGACGGCACGCAGCTCGTGGTTGACGTAGATACTGGACACGACCGTTCAGAAATTACCCTCCTGCACCTCGGAGCAAATGATCAGCCCCAGATGATAGCCGTTGGAACGCATCCCGCAGTTGTATGGGCGCGCTGATCACCCCCTTTGAGGCGTCGCTGTTGTGAATGTATGGTCCGCCGCCTGACTGCAAGGGAGATTGTTGGGACGACGTACAGTCTGCGTAAATGTATCCGGCCTCTAGTTGGAGATTTTTCTCCGGGCCACGATGATGATCCGCGCGTGCTGGTCCTGATAAATCGCTCG
>DATNJE010000330.1:0-10940 GCA_035604095.1 Terriglobales bacterium | reverse complement strand
AGATCGCCGGCATCGATGGCCTCGTTGACCCCCGGAATCACGTCGGCGGCATATCCGGTGTAGCGGCCGGGGGCATAGATGGCGTGCCGGAACCAGAGACGCCCGGGCAGGCCGTTGGGCAGAAGCAGGGCGCGCTCGGCTTCCCGCAGGGCGCGGTTCATCGCGCCGGACTCGGAGGCATCCCTGGGCTGCTCCCGGGTAATAGCGGCGCCGGCGCGGGCGAAGTGCTCCGCGGCTTCTAACGCCGCAGTGAACGAAGGTGGCTTGTTGAACGTCTTCTCCGCCCTCCCTTGCGCGGTGCGGATGTAGGCCGCGATCTCCTTGCCATAGTTCTCGTAGTCGTAGGGAAGCACGTCAGCGTCGGCGAGGCGCAACACCGCCAAGCCGAACATCCGCGCCATCTCCTGCTCGTAGGCGAAATCGGGATCGGCAAAGCGCTTGAACCACGAGAAATCGTCGAAGGCGGAGTGATAGACCCCGTAGCTTCCGCTCGACGCTATGTCGGTCGAGGGAATCCCCAGGTGTTGCAGGAAAGGCGTGTAGTCGGAGCCGCTGCCCAGGTCGCCCACGGGAACGTCGGTATTGAGCTGCACTACCGGCATGCGCCCGGAGTCGGTGACGTCGGGTTGCGGCGGGCTTTGGCCGCCGACACGCCAAGCCTGGTACACGGTTCCGCCTTTCGGGCTGGGGACCGCCTTGGCGACGTCGCGCAGGAACTGCTTCAGGCTGGGGACAGCCGACGCGCCGAAGTTCGGACCCGAGACCGCCGAGTCAACGTTGAGATAAGCGACCGTGCGATCGAGTTCCGCGGCGTGCTGCTCGGCCCACTCGGTGGAGCCCATCAGACCGTGTTCCTCGGCGTCCCAACTGCCGAAGATGATGGTGCGCTTGGGCCGCCAGCCGGCCTTGAGCATTCGTCCTATGCCACGCACGGCTTCCAGCATCGCCACCGTGCCGCTTCCGGGATCGACCGCGCCGTACACCCACGCGTCACGATGATTGCCGGCCAGCACCCATTCGTCGGGATACACACTGCCGTGGACGCGGCCGATCACATCCCAGATGCTGCGGTAGGCGTAATCCTGCTTCAGATGCATGCGCACCCGCACCGGCCCCGGACCGAGGTGGTAAGTAAACGGCAGGGCGCCTTGCCAGCCGCGCGGCGACTCCGGTCCCGCGAGATGCTTCAAGATGGGCTCAGCATCGGCCCAGGAGAGCGGCGTGGTGGGGACCTTCGGCATCTCGGCCCGCGACGGCGGCGTGCGCTGGGAGAGCGGCAGCCCGGGCACGGAAGCGATGCCCGGCGTGGTGGGATCGCCGGGAATGTTGAAGCTGTAGCCGATGGAGCCGCGCTGCACGCCGGTCGCCGGACGCCACGGCCCCTTAGGGTACGCATCGCCCTTGAAGTATCCGTCCTCGAGCGGATCGGAGTAGATCAGCAGGCCGGCGGCGCCGAATTGCTGCGCCAGATACGCCTTCACCCCGCGATAGTTGGTGCCGTAGCGCACCAGGACGATCTTGCCCCGCACATCGATCTTCATCTGCTGCAAGCGCTGGAAATCTTCCAGGCGGCCGTAGTTGGCGTAAATCACCTCGGCCTCGACATCGCCGGAAGGTGAGAAGCCGCTGTAGGGCATGACGATGCGCGGGTCGTCCTGGTAGGGATCGCTGCTGACGTGCTCGGGACGGGGGCCGTGCATTTTGACGCCGGGTGGGGCGACCACGTCCACGCTAATCTCGGAGGGATAGTTCATCCAGACTTTGTACTCGACGATCTCAGTCTCAAGGCCGGCTTCGCGGAACTTCTGCGCCACGAACTCGGCCGTCTTCTTGTCTTCAGGAGAGCCGGCAATGTGCGGCGCCGCGGTGAGCAGGCGCAGGTCTTCTTCGGCAACTTTCGGATCTGGAACGCCGAGGAACAGCTTGTCGAGCTCGGCTGGGGTGCGGGGTTCGCGGGAAGCCGCTGCGGGACTCTGCCCCGGTCCGCTGATCGCCACCAGCACCGCGCACACGCACGCCAGGAGGAAACGCTTCATGGTTCTCCGTGCAGAGCTGAATCTGGATCCGCGCGACTCGCGGGAGATCCGCGCGGTCGCGGGCGAAGCCACACAATTTACACCAAGGGTCGGCATCGTGGCATGCGGCGCAGATTCCGCCACGGAAAGGCTGGACAATGCGTACAGGAATGCTGTACGCTTGTTTCGGGAGGATGCAATGCCTGTTGAGACTACCTACACCAGCTTGCGGGAGCGGCTGGCTGCGGTCTTGGACCAGGTTGCCAACGATCAGGAGGTTGTGATTGTCCGGCGACGTGGCGCCAAAGACGTAGCCCTGGTTCCAGCCGAGGAACTGGCAAGCCTGATGGAGACCGCCCATTTGCTTCGCTCTCCAAGGAATGCACGGCGGCTGCTGGCAGCACTGCGGCGGGCCGCAGGTGCGAAGAGCAAGCCGGAATCGGTGGACAAGCTGCGGCGAGAGGTGGGACTTGGCGCGGCCCGTTGAGCGCGAGGCTGTGTTCCATCCGGAGTTTCGGGAAGACCTGAGATATTGGGTGAAAACGGACCGGAAAGCAGCGCTCCGGATTCTGGAGCTCGTTGAAGCGGCGATGAAGGATCCTTTTGCGGGTATTGGCAAGCCCGAGCCATTGAAGTTCGTGCTAGCAGGTTGCTGGTCGAGGCGGATCACCCAGGAGCATCGGCTTATCTACCGGGTCAGTGAGCATCGGATCGATTTTCTCCAGGCACGTTATCACTACTGAAGGTCTCGCATGCCGCACCCGCCGCGACTCCTGATTGACTAACCCCCGCCCCCGGCCTAACATCCTTCTACTCTCAAAGCGGGGCCCCCTTGACCGGTCAGACGATCGCCCATTACCGGATTCTGGACAAGCTGGGGAGTGGCGGCATGGGAGAGGTATACGGGGCGGTGGATGTGCGCCTGGGGCGCACTGTCGCCGTCAAGTTCCTCTCCGAGCGGCTAGCCAGCGACAAGAATGCGGTGGACCGCTTCCAGCTCGAAGCCCGCGCCGCCTCCTGGCTGAACCATCCCAACATCTGCACCATCTATGACATCGGCCAGCATGATGGCGCGCCTTACATCGTGATGGAGATGCTGGAGGGCGGCAGCCTGCGCAGCCGCATCCAGCAAGGTCCGATGCCCAGCGACCAAATGCTGGACGTGGGCATCCAGATCGCCGACGCGCTTGACGCCGCCCACACCAAGGGCATCATTCACCGCGACATCAAGCCAGGGAACATCTACGTCACCGAGCGCGGCCAGGCCAAGATCCTGGATTTCGGTCTGGCCAAGCTGGCCGCCGAACGCCGCCGCATGGCCTCGCAGCCGGTGAGCGCGACCGGCGAGCCGCTCAGCGATGTCAGCGACGACAGCCTCACCAATGCCGGCATCATCCCCGGCACTACCTTCTACATGTCGCCCGAGCAGGCGCGCTCGGAGGAACTCGACGGCCGCTCCGACATCTTCTCCCTCGGGGTAGTGCTCTACGAGATGGCCACCGGCAAGAAACCCTTCGCCGGCAAGACCGCGTTCCTCACCTTGGAGGCCATCCTCAACGCCAAGGCGGTCTCCCCCATGACCTTGAATCCCAAGCTGCCGGAGGGCTTCGAAGAGATCGTGGGCAAAGCGCTGGAGAAGGACCGTGAGCAGCGCTACCGCACCGCCGCCGAATTGCGGCACGATCTACAGCGGCTGAAGCAGGAGAGCGACAGCGGGACGGTCCGCGCCTCCGGCTCGCACCCGAGCGCGGTACTGAAGAGCCCTTTCCGCCGCGCCAGCCTGAAGCACACCTATCTGCAGCTCGCCATCGCCAGCCTGCTGGTGGTTACCCTGGTGGCCCTCACCGCATGGTGGGCGGGTCATGGCAAGGCCGTCGTCTCCGGTCCGGCGCCCAACAACACCATTGCCATCCTGCCCTTCCAGAACCTGACCGGCGATCCCGCCAACGACTATCTGCGGCTGGCGCTGGCCGACGAAGTCTCCGGCGTGCTGACCCACACCCGCTCGCTGGAGGTCCGTCCCATGTCGGCGACCCAGAAGTACACCGGCAAGGATGTCGATCTAAGGAAGGTGGGGCGCGACGTGCACGTGGCGAACCTGCTGACCGGCCATTACATGCGACAGGGCGACAAGCTCCTGGTCACGCTCGAAGTGGTAGAGGTGAAGGACGAACGGGCGTTGTGGCAGAGCAACGTCACGGCCGCGGCCAGCGACATGATCGGGCTGCAATCGCAATTATCGTCCCAGATCGCGCAGGGATTGTTGCCGGCGCTGGGCAGCAGCCTGGGTGGTCTGGAAAGCGCCACCAGGCCCAAGAATGCCGAGGCTTACGATTTGTATCTGCGCAGCGCCGCGATTCCTCATGACACCGGTCCTAATCGGCAGGCGATTGCGAACCTGGAGAAAGCCGTAGGCTTGGACCCCAGCTATGCGCCCGCCTGGGCCGCCCTGGGGATCCGCTACTACTACGAAGCCTCCTATGCCGGCGGGGGCAAGGCCATGCAAGACCGCTCCGATGCCGCCTGCGAACGTGCCATCGCGCTGGATGCCAACATGGTGAACGCCGGCGCCCAGTTGGCGCAAAACCGCGTGGAACGCGGCGACCTTGCCCGCGCCTACCAGGAGGCCGAAGACCTCGTGCGGCGGCGTCCCGACAGCTCAGAGGCCCATTTCACGCTTTCCTACGTCATGCGTTACGCGGGATTCCTCGACCACTCCACCCAGGAGTGCGACGTCGCGCTGGGGCTGGATCCCGGTTATTACCGTCTGCGCTCCTGTGCGGAGGCTTTTTATGAGCTGGGCCGGACTGACCGTGCCATGGATTTCGTGCGCCTGGACGCCAGCTCGGAATGGGGCCGCGCCCACCTGCCTGCCATCCTGCTGCGCGAGGGGAAGATCGACGAAGCCGAACAAGCTATCAAGAATGTGCCCGACCTCGACATCTGGTTCAAACCCGTGCTATCGCAGTGCGTGCAGAACGGGGGCGTGACAGCAGGCCAGAGCATCGACGCCAGGACCCAGGCAGCCCTGCTGGGGATACGCGACCCCGAACTGCTCTATTATCAGGGATCGCTCATGGCATTCTGCGGCAACCGGGATCTGGCGGTGCGACTGATCGCGACTGCCATCCAGCACAATTATTGCGCCTACTCGGCTCTGGAACTCGATCCTTTGCTGGCCAGCCTGCGCGGCACGCCCGAATTTCGCCGTCTGCGCGACGCCGCCACCAAGTGCCAGCAGGATTTCCTGGTGGCGCGCACCCGCAAGAATCCCTGACGGACCTACGCATCAGGGGCGGGATTTGTCGCCCGCGGCTACGCGGCGCGATTCCAGGCCGCCGCCCTTGTCGGAAGCAGGCTGGTATCCGCGAGTCTCGCCGGAATTCGCCGCCGTGGTCTCGCGCAAGGCTTCCCGCGTCTTTCGTACCAGGTACTTCCCTTTCCCGCTGAGATAGCGCGCGAGAATCTCCGCCACGTCATGGAGCAGCACGCGCTCCTCCGGGCTGAACCCGTGCCCGGCGGCAAGCTGCACGCGCAGGCTGCCCAGGGTGTGGCTGGCGATCTTTATGGGAACAGCCAGTCCCGCTCCTGGCCGGCTTACAGCGGCTTGTGGTCCGCTGAACGCGCGCAGCACTTCCCGGTCGTTGATCATCAGCAATACGCCTGCAGCCATGTAGTTCCGGCTCTCGGAAAGCAGCTTGAGGATGCGCACCAGCACGGAGGGCGGACGCGGTGAAGGCTTGTCGCTCGCGATCAGTTGCTTGATCTCGGCGACGACGGTTCTCGGCAAACGATAGGTTTTCAAGGCTGTCCCTTCGACGGTTAAGAGCGGCTAGTGTAACCGCCGTTCCCAACCCGGTCAACGACGGCCTTGGTATTGCGCCAGGGCTGGGATTGTGGTGCAGAGCTAGATGGCGTGTCCGACGAGCGGCTATGATGCGGAGAGAACGCTGGCGGGTTCGGCATGAGTACACGATCGAAACTGCTGCTGAATGTATTGCGGGCGTGGGATCAGAGCGTAGAAGGAGCTCTCTATCTCGATTGGCTGGTCGAATCCGATCCCGCACTCGACGGCGGACTGGTTTTGCGGGAGGCGGTCCTGGAATGGAATGAAACCGAAGAACCGGCAAGCGAGCCCGTCGAGAAGGCATTGGCGGAGTTCTGTGCCCGGTTGTCGCCTGGGACCGCGAGTGCGGTGCGGGAGAAAACAGTGGAGATGGTTGCCGCGCGTTCACAAATCGCGCAGGCGATCCGGGAAAGCGTCCGGGCTCTGCGCAAGCTCCGCCTGGAACTGGGCTGTGGGAGGCTGGAAGCGCTCAACCAACTGGCTGCCGAACTCCAGCGCGGCGCAATGGACGAGTCTCAAACCTCATGGAAGCGCATTGCCGCGGTGCAGGAGCTCGCAGCCAAGACCGCAGCCCTGCGCCGTACCACCGCCGCGCCCGTGGACATGGAAACGGAATGGCAGAGAGTAGCTCCTGATGCCCTTCCGCCAGTGCCGGCGCCCGCCAGCCCGGACACTACCGAAGAACTCGACCGCTACTACTCCTACCAGCTCGTAACCCGGCTGGAACAGATCGCCGAGCGTGCTTCGGCCTTGGACCCCATCCATCTCAAGGTGGCCAGCGACCCGGTCAAGAATCTCTTGCAGGCGGCACACGAGGTTTACCTCTACGGCTTTGACGTCGCCTGCATTGCCCTGTGCAGGAGCCTGATCGACCATGCGCTTAAAGACAGGCTCTCTGTTCCATCGCATGAGCGCCCGGCCCTGCGCTCGCTGATCGATCGCGCGTGGCGCGCCAAATTACTGGGCGAACCCGAGCGTCATAGCGCGGAGGAAGTCGAAGAGGCGGGAAACAAAGCCATGCACAACCTATCCAACCTGCGTAGGACCGCCGGGGAGGTGCTCGCTTGCACCCGCACGGTTCTCAATAAGCTGTATGCGGGGTGACCGGCCAGGGCAAAGCGGCATCACTTCGCCGCAACGGGCGCGGGCTGGGCTTGCACTGCGTGAGCGTGCGTGGATGCGGCTGCCGGCTGCCGCAACCACTGCCGGATTTGGGGCAGCGCGCGACGTGCCGCTTCTTCCCCGGCGCGCACCAGTTCGGGCGCGCGATCGAACGCATCGTAAGCGAAGCCCGCCACCTCCGGCTCCAGGACGATGTCGGCGTCCGCCTGCCAGAGGCTGCTCGCTTTGGCTTGCGCGATGGAGAAGCATTGCCCGATAACGTCGAACACGCTGCGCGGCGGGCCCGGGCTCACCCAATGCGCCTTCAAATACACTGCCAGCACGCGCTGGGCGCCCATCTGGCGCAGCGGCGTGGTCGGCACCGAGTAGGCCAGCATGCCGTCCACCAGCGTCTGCCCGTTGAGGGTGACCGGCAGGAACATCCCGGGATACGCGCAACTGGCGCGCACCGGCCCGATCATGTCGCCGGAGCGAAACACCACCGGCTCGCCGGTCACGAACTCGGTCGCAATCACCGCCAGCGGCACCCGCAGATGTTCGAAGTTCTTGACCTTGAGGCAGCGTTGCAGCAGGCCGATCATGCGGTCATTGCTGGCGAAGCCCAGGCGCGACACCGTCCAGCGGGCGAAATCGCGGAAGCGCACCTGCGCGGCAAATTCTCCCATTTCCTTGGGGCAGGCGCCGGCGGCGTATACGGCGCCGATCAGCGCTCCCACGCTGGTGCCGGCGATGAAATTGATGGGGATCTTTTCTTCTTCGAGAACTTTCAGCACGCCGATGTGCGCCAGGCCACGGGCAAAGCCGCCGCCCAGCGCCAATCCGATGCTGGGGACTTGCGTGGTGGGCTGGACTGGAGGAGCAAAGCGCTGCAACTCGTGATGGAAGGCCCGAACCGAGCGGACCAGCTTCGATAGTGTCCCCACCCGTTCTCACCCCCGTCCGGTGGGGGGAACCGGACCCATAGGTACGCAGCAGGCCGCTGGAGATATGATGCAGCATATCCGAGCCGGGCCCAGGTTCAAGGTATCGCAGGTGCCCGAACGGCATTACAAAGGTAATCTGCCCTGATGACCCGCGAGTTCTCCGCCGGAGGGGTGGTGGTACGGCAGATGCGTGGCCGCTGGTGGCTGGCCGCCATCGAGCCCGCAGGCCGCTCGTCATCCGCCGCGAAAACCGTCTTGGCCCTGCCCAAAGGCCTGGTGGACGCAGGTGAAACTCCCCAGCAGGCGGCCCTCCGCGAAGTGCGGGAAGAAACCGGCGTCGAGGCCCGGCTCGTCGCGAAACTGGGAGAGATCAAGTACGTCTATACCAGGAGCTGGGCAGGCGGCGAGCGCGTGTTCAAAGTGGTCAGCTTCTACCTGTTGCGCTATGAGTCCGGCAAGCTGGGAGAGATCGCGCCCGAGATGCGAGTTGAAGTCCACAGCGCCGAGTGGATCCCGCTCGAAGATGCGCCCCGCCAGCTCGCCTACAAAGGCGAGCGCGAGATGGCGGCCAAGGCGCTCGAATACGTCACGCGCAATCCTGGGCTGAAGCTATTGGAAAACTGAAAACCCACAGAGGACACAGAGGACTCGGAGGCTTGTACACCTCACTCCGCGCCCTCAGCGCTTATAATTTTCTGGCAGAGTCTGTGACGTACGTCACATAGCGATGTGATGTTATGTCATTCAAAATAATAGACTTACATCGCGATTTTTCTTGACGCCCCGGACCCGGCAGCCTAAACTCGTTTCAACTTAATAGGACGCGCGTCGATGCCATCCTCACCCCCACATCCACTTCGACGCGCGTCTGCTTTTTTGAGGCGAACTTCCTGTGCTCTCCCTCCCCCAAATTCCCATCAGAAATTCCGGCGCACAGACATAGCTGCTCGGCGTGCTTTATCATGCTGTCGCTATGATCAAACGCATTCAGAAGGTAGCTGTCCTGGGCGCCGGGACCATGGGGTCACGCATCGCCGCCCACCTGGCCAACGCCGGCGTGCCGTCATTCCTGCTCGACATTGTTCCCCCGGATGCCGATGGCAAAGTCCGCAACAAGATCGCGCAAGCCGGGCTGGATGCCGCCATCAAGTCCAAACCTGCGGCCTTCTTTGAGCCGTCGCTGGCGCGTCTGGTCACCATCGGCAACTTCGAGGACAACCTGTCCTGGGTGGCCGAAGCCGACTGGATCATCGAAGTCGTCGCCGAAAACCTGGAGATCAAGCGCGGGCTGCTGCAGAAGATAGAAGCGGCGCGGCGTCCTGGCGCCATCACCACCACCAACACCAGCGGCCTGCCGGTCGCGAAGATCGCCGAAGGGTTTTCGGAGGATTTCCGCCGCTGCTGGTTTGGAACGCACTTTTTTAATCCGCCGCGCTATATGCGCCTGCTGGAGATCATCCCCACCGCCGACACCGACCGCGCCACCATCGACGCCATTGCACACTTCGCCGACCTACGCCTGGGCAAAGGCGTGGTCTATGCCAAGGACACGCCCAACTTCATCGGCAACCGCATCGGCACCTTCTCGGTGCTGAACGCCATGCGCCTGATGCAGGAGCTCGACCTCTCCATCGAGGAGGTGGACGCGCTCACCGGATCGGCCGTGGGCTGGCCGAGGTCCGCCACCTTCCGCACCATCGACCTGGTGGGGCTCGACATCCTGTCCAGCGTGGTTTCGAATTTCTTGCGCAATGTGCGCGACGAGCGTTCCGAGCTGGAAGCGCCGTCGTTCGTCCACCAGATGCTGGAGCGAAAGTGGCTCGGAGACAAAACCCACGGCGGCTTTTACAAGAAGAGCAAGCATGAAGGAAAAGAAGAGCGCCTCGGGCTCGACTGGAAAACGCTCGAGTACCGCCCGCGGCAGAAACCGAAATTCGCCGCGCTCGAAATGGCGAAGCAGATGGACGACACGCGCGAGCGCCTGCGCATGCTGCTCACCGGCGATACCAAGAAAGACAAGGCAGCGGCTTTCCTCTGGACCGCGCTCGCCGACCTGTGGACGTATTCCGCGAACCGCATTCCTGAAATATCCGATTCGATCGTCGAGATCGATCGCGCCATGCGCCTCGGCTTCAACTGGGAGCTGGGGCCGTTCGAACTGTGGGACGCAGCCGGCGTCGAGCCCACGGTCGCGCGCATGAAAAAGGAAGGCCGCCCGGTCGCGGCCAACGTCGAGAAACTGCTCGCCTCCGGCGAGACGTCCTGGTACACGGACGCGCCTTCGGCGCCCTCTGGCCGCGCCTACTTCGACCTTTGCAGCGATAGCGACCGGCCCGTGCACGTGCCCACTGGCGTGTGGTCCGTCGAAGTCGCAAAGAAAGCCAACGGTGTGGTGAAGAAGAACGCCGGCTGCTCGCTGGTGGACCTGGGCGACGGCGTCGCGTGCCTCGAGTTCCATTCAAAAGCCAACTCGCTGGGCGGCGACATCGTGCAACTGATCGCGCAGACGCTGCAACCTACTGGTCCCGGCGACGACTTTAGCGCGTTCGTCATCACCAACGACGCCCACAACTTTTCCGTCGGCGCCAACATCATGATGCTGCTGATGTGGGCACAAGACGAAGAATGGGACGAGGTGGATCTCGCCATCCGCCAGTTCCAGGCCATGACCCAGGCCATCAAGTTCTCGTCCAAGCCGGTGGTGGCCGCGCCCTTCGGCATGACGCTCGGCGGTGGCTGCGAGGTTTCGTTGCACGCAGCCGCGCGCACGCCCCATGCGGAACTTTACATGGGGCTGGTGGAAGTCGGAGTCGGGCTGCTGCCCGGCGCCGGCGGCTGCAAGGAGATGCTGCTGCGCGCGGTGGACGCCGCCAGCTCGGTCCGGCCGGAGGGCCGCGGCGAATCGGTCGAAATGATGGAAGCCATGAAGCGGACGTTCGAGACCATCGGCATGGCCAAGGTCTCGACCTCGGCCAGCGAGGCGCGTCATCTCGGGTTCCTCTCCGAAAGCGACGAGATCGTGATGAACCGCGA
>DATNJE010000329.1:0-10707 GCA_035604095.1 Terriglobales bacterium | reverse complement strand
GCTCGTGCTGGGGCTGGTGAACGGCTGTTTCTACGCCATGCTCAGCCTGGGGCTGGCCATCATCTTCGGCATGCTGAACATCATCAACTTCGCCCACGGCGCGCTGTACATGATGGGCGCCGTCTTCACCTGGTTCTTGCTCAGCACGTGGAACATAAGCTGGTGGTGGGCATTGCTGCTGGCTCCGCTGGCGGTGGGGATTTTCGGCGTCCTGGTGGAGCGGGTGCTGCTGAGGCGGCTGTACAAGGTCGATCCCTTGTACGGCCTGCTGCTGACCTTCGGCCTGGCGCTGGTGGTCGAAGGACTGTTCCGCTACCAGTACGGCGTCTCCGGGCTGCCCTACGGCATCCCGGAGGTTTTCCAGGGGGCGCTGAACCTGGGCTTCATGTTCCTGCCCAAGTATCGGGCTATTGTGGTGGGCGTGACGCTGGTGGTCTGCTTCGGCACCTGGTTGGTCATCGAGCGCACGCAGCTCGGGGCCTACCTGCGCGCCGGGACGGAGAATCCACCGCTGGTGCAGGCCTTCGGCATCAACGTTCCGGCGATGATCACGCTGACCTACGCCGTCGGCGTTGCTCTGGCGGGACTGGCGGGCGTGCTGGCCGCGCCCACGCTCCAGATCAGCCCGCTGATGGGATCGAACCTGATCATCGTGGTGTTCGCCGTGGTGGTGATCGGCGGCATGGGATCGATCCTGGGCTCCATCCTCACCGGCCTGGGGCTGGGACTGATCGAGGGCCTGACCAAGGTTTTTTATTCGCAGGCCTCGAACACGGTGGTGTTCGTGATCATGGCGCTGGTGCTGCTGGTGCGGCCGGCGGGACTGTTCGGCAGAGAGAGATGAGCAGCGCCCAGAAATTTCGTCTCGCCGGATACGCGCTGTTGCTGGCCGCGGGCCTGGTGGCGCCGCTGGTGGTGTACCCGGTGTTCCTGATGAACGCGCTGTGCTTCGCGCTGTTCGCCTGCGCCTTCAATCTGCTGCTGGGATACCCCGGGCTGCTCTCGTTCGGACACGCCGCCTTCTTCGGCACCGCCGCCTATATCACCGGCTACCTCGCCAAGGTGATGGGGGTCTCCACCGGCCTGGCTATTCTGGCCGGGACGGCCGGGGCGGTGCTGCTGGGCATCATCTTCGGCGGGCTCTCCATTCGGCGGCAGGGAATCTACTTCGCCATGATCACCCTGGCGCTGTCGCAGTTAGTGTTCTTCGTCTATCTGCAGGCTTCCTTTACCGGCGGGGAAGACGGCCTGCAGGCCATCCCGCGCGGCAAGCTGCTGTGGGTTATCAACCTGGAAAAAGACCTGACGCTCTACTATGTGGTGTTCGCCATCTTCCTGTTCGGCTTCCTGCTGATTCATCGCACCATCCACTCGCCCTTCGGGCAGGTGATGAAGGCCATCCGCGAGAACGAGCCCCGCGCCATCTCGCTCGGCTACGACGTCAACAAGTACAAGCTGATGGCCTTCGTGATCTCGGCCGGGCTGGCCGGGCTGGCAGGCGCCACCAACGCTATCGTCTTCACCTTCGTCACGCTGACGGATGTGGACTGGCACACTTCCGGCGACGTGGTGCTGATGACCCTGCTGGGCGGCATGGGCTCGACCTTTGGCCCGGTGGTGGGAGCGCTCTCCATCGTTACGCTCGAGAGCAAGCTTTCCGACAAGGTGGGCTCGCTGGTGACGGTGATCATCGGCGCCATCTTCGTCATCTGCGTGCTCCTGTTCCGGCGCGGGATCGTGGGCGAGGTGCAGGGGCTGTATCGACGCGTGGTGGGCAACCGGGCGTAGTATGCAATGGGTTAGTATTGACCAGAATTCATAACTTAATTCTTGGAGCACTCAAATGTTAAAAGGACGCAAAGCTATCGTTACCGGTTCGACCAGCGGCATCGGGCTGGGGATCGCGCGGGCGCTCGCCGCCCAGGGTTGCGCCATCATGATGAACGGTTTCGGCGATGCCGCTGAAATCGAGAAGCTGCGCGCCGGGCTCGAAAAAGAATTCGGGGTGCAAGCAGGGTTCAACGGAGCCGATCTCTCGCGTGCCGCTGGTTGCGAGGAATTGGTCGCCGACGCCGCGAAGCGCCTCGGCGGCGTGGACATCCTGGTGAACAACGCCGGCATCCAGTTCGTTTCGCCCATCGAGAATTTCCCGCCCGAGCGTTGGGACGCCATTATCGCCGTCAATCTTTCGTCGGCGTTCCACACCATCCGCGTGGCCCTGCCGGGCATGCGCCAGCGCGGCTGGGGACGGCTGATCAACACTGCCTCGACGCACGGCTTGGTGGCTTCGGTCAACAAGGTGGCCTATGTAGCCGCCAAGCACGCCATCGTCGGCCTGACCAAGGTGGTCGCACTGGAGACCGCGAAATCCGGCATCACCTGTAACGCCATCTGCCCCGGCTGGGTCAAGACGCCGCTGGTCGAGAAGCAGATCGCGGCGCGCGCCAAGGAGGAGCGTATTCCGATCGCTCAGGCGGAGCACGATCTCCTGGCGGAAAAACAACCTACGGACCGCTTTACCACGGTCGAACAGATCGGCGCGCTGGCGGTGTTCCTCGCCAGTGACGGCGCCGCCAACATGACGGGGTCTGTGATTCCCATCGACGGCGGCTGGACCGCCCAGTGATTTGCGATTTCTGATTTCTGATTTGTGATTGAAGGCCGGCCAGCCGTTACCCACGGGCGGATTCACAAATCGCAAATCGCTAATCGCCAATCCTCTATAATCCTCCGCTGCTTCCCACGGAGAACACTTGGCCTACAGCGACCTTCGCGACTGGATCTCCGCGCTCGAGCGCGCTGGTGAGTTGAAGCGCATCCGCGCCGAAGTGGACCCCATCCTCGAGATCACCGAGATCACCGACCGCGTCTCGAAGTCGAGCCACGGCGGGCCGGCGCTGGTGTTCGAGAATGTCAAGGGATATCGCGGCTGGCAGGTGCTGATCAACCAGTTCGGCTCGGCGCGCCGCATGAAACTGGCCTTGAGCGCGGAATCGCTGGACGAGATCGCCGGCCGCATCCACCAGTTCCTCGACGTCAAGTCGCCGGAAGGCCTGCTGGACAAAATCAAGATGCTGCCCATGCTGGCCGACATGGCCAAGTTCTTCCCCAAGACCGTCTCTAGCGGGCCGTGCAAGGAGGTCATCCGCCGCGACGATTTCGACCTGCTGCACATGCCGGTGCTCCAGTGCTGGCCCCAGGACGCGGGCCGCTTCATCACCCTGCCGTGCGTGATCACGCGCGATCCCAAGACCGGCAAGCGCAACGTCGGCATGTACCGCATGCAGGTCTACGACGCGCGTACTGCCGGCATGCACTGGCAGCGGCAGAAGGTCGCCGCCGAGCACTACCGCGATGCCATGCGCGCAGCCTCGCCGCCAGGTTCGGCCGCCGCCGTCGACGTGATGGCCCGCTCCGGCGGAGGCGCTATCGAAGCTGCGGGCGAACGTCCGCAAGGGAAGTTGGAGGTCGCGGTCGCCATCGGCACCGAGCCCGCACTGACGTTCGCTGCCGTCATTCCCGCGCCGCCCGACGTCGAAGAGTTCATGATCGCCGGCTTCCTGCGCCAGAAGCCGGTGGAGCTGGTAAAGTGCGAGACCGTGGACCTTGAAGTCCCGGCCACGGCGGAAGTCATCCTCGAGGGCTACGTCAACCTGGACGAGCTCCGCAGCGAAGGCCCCTTCGGTGACCACACCGGCTTCTACTCGCTTGAAGATCTGTATCCCGTCTTCCACGTCACCTGCGTCACCCACCGCGAGAAGCCCATCTACGCCACCACCATCGTGGGCAAGCCGCCCATGGAAGACGCCTGGATGGGCAAGGCCATCGAGCGCATCTTCCTGCCGCTCATGCGGGTCACGCTGCCCGAGATCGTGGACGTCAATCTGCCGGTCGAGGCCGTCTTCCACAACCTGATGATCGTTTCCATCCGCAAGTCGTATCCCGGGCACGCCCGCAAGGTGATGAACGGCATCTGGGCCATGGGGCAGGCGATGTTCACCAAGTGCGTTGTGGTGGTGGACGAGGATTGCGACGTGCAGGACGTGCGCGAGGTGGTGCTGCGCGTGGCCAACAACATCGATCCCGAGCGCGACATTCAGTTCACGCTCGGCCCGGTGGATTCGCTCGACCACTCCGCGCGCCTGCCGAACTTCGGCTCCAAGATGGGCATCGACGCCACCCGCAAATGGCCGACCGAGGGCTTCACCCGTCCCTGGCCCAACCAGATTCGCATGGACGAAGCCACCAAACGGCGCGTGGACGCGATGTGGAAGCAACTGGGGATTGATTGAAGGTTGCAACGCGCGCCGCCGAGGTTGCGTACCACGGAGACACAGAGCAACCAAAGAAGCCCTGCGTCTCCGCGACGGTCGCGCTATTTGGGAAGTGTGTAAGTGCCGGTGCAGTTCCAGTTCGTGGACCCATCCGCGCTTCCCGTTCCAGTGCAGGTGCCGCTGCCCTTGATCCCTTTGAATTTCCCGGTCCCCCCGGTGGCCTGCCACTTGTCGGAACCAGATTCCATCTTGCCGTCCTTGATGGTGGCGGTGGTCTGGTAGGTGAAATTGATCTTGTCTCCGTTGGCCATGGTCTCGACAAAGACGCCGTGGCCCTTGGAGCTGTTGCCGGTGACTTCGGCGAACTCTGTGCCGGTGCCCTCTTTCTCTTTCACGCCGGCGATTTCGCCCTTGGTGGAAGTGCACTTGATCTGGTCGATCGCGTAGGCGTGGCCGGGTTTGTCTCCGGTCTCGATGCTATTGGCCATGGCCGGTTTTCCGCACGCCCATCCGTTCGCCACCTTGCCCTGCGCTAGGGCCACGGTTGCGGACAGGCACACCAAGCCCAGTAACAATACAGGCTTGCTCATACTTTCCTCCCTGTTGAGTTGCTGACAGCGGGACGGACTATACGCCTGCCGTTAGGTCGTGGCGAGGATTTTCTTCAACCACGGCTCGGCTTGCTTTGGCCATCGCCAGTCCCGTCAGGGACGGCTGAAGAGCCTGCTCGCGGTCACATACATCGCAAAACATTCCAGCGCGAAGGGCAAGAATCCGAGATAGCCTGGCGCCGGCATTTCGAAGATCTTCCACTGCTGCGCCAGCGGAAAAATGTAGTGCCACTTGGCTGCCGCCCAATAATTCCAGAACTCCCACAGCCATCCGCAGACCCAGCCGGAGATCAGCAGCGAGTAGAGGCGGCCTCGCCGCGCGGTCGCCAGGTCGCCGAGGAGCGAGGGCAGGAGCAGGCGATGGTTCAGCGGGTCGAGGAAAAACACAAATCCAATCCACACCAGCGCGAATAGGTAAGCCGCGGTGTGCTTCGGCAGAACTAGCGGCAGCACCAGGCAGAGCAGGCCGAACAGCGCCATGCCGCGCTTGACGGCGGGCGAGAACACTATCGGTCGCGCCGATTTGAACCAGCCAAAGGCCTCCACCAAGTCGGCAGTCTGGAAGATCCCCGGCGTAATGGTGGCAAACGACCATCCGTATCCGAGCAGGCCAGCGGCTCCGGCGGGCACGCCGACGTAGGTCCAGTTCTCAAGGCGCAGGTTATAGGCCTCGAAGATGAGCCAGAGTGGGATCGAGAGCAGCGCCACCAGCGCGAAGCGGCGCGGCTCGTCGCGCAGGCGTGAGCGTCCGGTGATGGCCAGCACGGCCGCGTCGGCCAGCAGGATATAGCAGGTCCAGGCGATGGGCGTGAAGTATGTGGCCACCGGTTCGACCCCACGGAACACCAACCCCTCGGCTGCAACCAGCGCCACCAGCCCCGCCCAGCCGTAAAAGGCGAGCGGCGCACGCCGGTGGCGGAGGAATTCGATGACCAGCAGCGCAATAGTGGCGAAGGTCAGAGCCAGGCCGATAAGAGTCATTCTTGCCGATAGTAATCCAGGAGGATCGCGGGAATCCCAGAATCGGGTGATCGGGAGATCGGGTCATCGGGTCATCGCCGGGATAGCAACTCTGTCACCCGGTCCCCCGATCTCTTCACCAGCTCGACCATTTATACTAGGTGGCCATGAACGTCTTCCGCGGACTCGCCGCTGTCGCCAAGGGGATGGCCATTACCTTCAAGGAGATGCTCTCGCCCACCATTGTCGAGAACTATCCCGACGGCCCCGGACCGCTGCGCGGCGCGATGTTCCAGGAGCGCTTTCGCGGCGTGCACGTGCTGCAGCGCGACGAGAACGGCCTGGAGAAGTGCGTAGCCTGCTTCCTGTGCGCGGCGGCCTGCCCCTCGAACTGCATCTACATCGAGGCCGCCGACAACACCGCCGAGAACCGCATCTCCGGCGCCGAGCGCTACGCCAAGGTCTACAACATCGACTACAACCGCTGCATCTTCTGCGGCTACTGCGTGGAAGCCTGCCCCACCGACGCCATCACCCACGGGCACGGGTTCGAAATCGCGTCGCTGAACGCCAGCAGCCTGGTGTATCGCAAGGAGCAGATGCTGTCGCCGCGTCCGGCGCTGCAGGGCGAGAACGCGTTGTTCAGCATCAGCGGGGAAGAACACCTGAAGGCGGAAAGGGAGCAGGGGGGAGTGGGAAGATAAGATTTGTGATTTGTGATTTGTGATTGAACGTCCAAATCACGAATCAGAAATCACCAATCACAAATCCGAAGAAGCTGCCGGTCCCCTAGGGCCGGCATTATTCGATGAGCGCCTTTCTCCAAGCCGTGCAGGAGCGCGTCGTCATTTACGACGGCGCCATGGGCACCAACATACAGGTGCGCCAGCCCTCGCCGGACGACTTCTGGGGCAAGGAAGGCTGCAACGAGCTGCTGGTGCTGAGCCGCCCGGACATCATCCGCGATATCCATGCCAGCTTTTTCGCCGCCGGCTGCGACGTGGTCGAGACCGACACCTTCGGCGCCACCAGCGTCGTCCTCGCCGAGTACGACCTGCAAGACAAGGTCGCGGAGATCAACCGCGCCGCGGTGAAACTCGCGCGCGAAGCCGCCGCCGATTTCTCCGGCAAGGGCAGGCCGCGCTTTGTCGCCGGATCCATGGGGCCCACCACCAAGCTGCCGTCGCTCGGCCACATCGGCTTCGACGCCATGGCCGCCAGCTATGAGGAGCAGGCGCGCGCGCTGATCGAAGCCGGCGCGGACGTCCTGCTGATCGAGACTTGCCAGGATCTGCTGCAGGCGAAAGCCGCGCTGGCCGGCGTCTTCGACGCCATGAAAGCCACGGGCCAGCGCCTGCCGGTGACGGTGCAGGTCACGATCGAATCCACCGGCACCATGCTGCTCGGCACCGAGATCGGCGCGGCGCTCACCGCGCTCGAGCCCTACGACATCGACGTCATCGGCATGAACTGCGCCACCGGACCGCGCGAGATGAACGATGCCGTCCGCCACCTGGGCGCAAATTCGCCGAAACACGTCTCGGTGCTGCCCAACGCCGGACTACCGCAGAACGTGGGCGGTCGCGCCGTGTACCTGCTCACGCCCAAGGAACTGGCCGAGTATCACAAGCGCTTCATCACCGAGTACGGAGTGCGGATCGTGGGCGGCTGTTGCGGCACCACGCCCGAGCACCTGAAAGCAGTGGTCGATGCCTGCGCCAATCTCGAGCCGGCGCGACGCGAGGTAAAGCCCAATGCGGCGGCGTCGAGCGCGTACACATCGATTCCGCTTGATCTCGATCCCAAGCCGCTGATCGTCGCTGAGGAGATGAACACCACCACGCGGGTGGAGCATTTCCGCAACCTGGTGCGGGCAGGAAAGTACGACGACATCCTCACCCTGGCCAAGCGCCTAGTGAACGAAGGCTCGCACATGCTCGACCTCTGCTGCGCCATCGTGGGCGAGGACGAGAAGGGATACATCACCGCGGTGCTGGAGAAGATCGCTACGCGCGTGCCGGCGCCGGTGCTGGTCGATTCCACCGAAGCCGACGTGATCGAGGAGGCGCTCAAACGCATTCCCGGCAAGGCCATCATCAACTCCATCAACCTGGAAGATGGCGAGAAGCGTACCTCCAAAGTCCTGCCTATGGCCAAGCGGTACGGCGCGGCGGTCATCGCGCTGACCATCGACGAAGAGGGCATGGCGCTCACCGCCGAGAAGAAAGTCGCGATCGCCAAGCGGATCTTCAACCTTGCCACCGAGAAGTACGGCATCCGGCCCGTCGATCTGATCTTCGACGCGCTCACGCTGCCCATCTCGACCGGCCAGCAGGACTACCGCACCGCGGGCATGGAAACGCTGGAGGCCGTCCGCCGCATCAAGCAGGAACTGCCCGAGGTGAAGACCATCCTCGGCGTCAGCAACATTTCGTTCGGCCTGGCGGTCTATCCGCGGCGCGTGCTGAACTCCGTCTTCATGCACGAGGCGGTCGATAACGGCCTCGATGTTGCCATCGTCAACTACAGCAAGGTATATCCATTGTACAAGATACCTGAAGCTGAGGTTGAACTGGCGCGGCGACTCATCCACTACGACACCTCGGCCGGAGATCCGCTGCAGAAATACATGAACCACTTCTCCGGCATGGAGAAAAAGACCGACAGCCCGGCGGTCGAGGTGGAGAAGCTCTCGGTCGAGGACCAGCTCAAGTACTGCATCATCAACGGCGAGAAATCCGTCGGGCGGGACGCGCATACGCAGTCGCTGGAGCAGGTGCTCGAGAACGCGCTGGTCACCTACACGCCGCTCGACCTCATCAACAACGTGCTCTTGGACGGGATGCGCACGGTGGGCGAGTTGTTCGGCGCGCGCAAGATGCAACTGCCCTCGGTGCTCGATTCGGCATCGGTGATGAAGCAGGCGGTCGCCTATCTCGAGCCCCGCATGGAGAAGCTCGAAGGCACGCAGAAGGGCACCATGGTGCTGGCCACCGTGAAGGGCGACGTCCACGACATCGGCAAGAACCTGGTGGACATCATCCTCTCGAACAACGGCTACCGGGTGGTAAACCTGGGAATCAAGCAGCCGGCGGACACCATCATCCAGGCGGCCGCCGAGCACCGCGCCGACGCCATCGGGTTGAGCGGCCTTTTAGTGAAGTCCACGGTGGAGATGAAGTACGTCATCCAGGACCTGGAGCGCCAGGGGCTGAAATTCCCCGTCATCTGCGGCGGGGCGGCGCTCACCCGCAAGTACGTGGAAGACGACCTGCGCCGCGAGTACTCCTCCGCCGTGTTCTATGCCGATGACGCCTTCGCCGGCCTGCACCTGATGAAAGACCTGTGCTCCGCCGACGGTCAGCGCGAAGAACGCCTCGCCGAAGGGCGCACGGTGAAGGAGTTCGTGAAGAAAGCCGCGGCGTCGGCTTCAGGCGAGGGCCAAGCGTTCGCGACCCGCTCCACCGCCGTTGCCGAGATGGTCGAGATCCCCGAGCCGCCGTTCTACGGCGTACGCGTCAAGAAGGACTTCGACCTGCGCGAGGTCTTCGGCTATATCAACGAGACGGCGCTATTCAAGAACCAGTGGCAGCTCAAGACCGCATCGCAGGCTGACTACGCGCGCCTGGTCGAGGAAAAATACCGGCCTTTCTTGCGCGATTTGGAAGACGAGGTGATCCGCCAGGGCTGGTTCCAGCCGCAGGTGGTCTATGGCTGGTTCCCCTGCCAGGGCGAGGGGAATGACGTCGTCATCTTCGATCCGGACGGTTTGGCTTCGGGAGGGCACGGCTTTAGCCGTGCCGGTACAGCCGACAAAACTTCCGGGGCTTTGGCCCCAGAGGGAAACCCGCGCGAGATCCAGCGCTTTACCTTTCCGCGCCAGAAAGAAGGCCGGAAACTCTGCATTTCCGACTTCTTCGCGCCGCGTGATTCCGGGCGTCTGGACGTGATCGGCATCTCGGTAGTCACCATCGGCGAGCGCGCCTCGCACGAGACCGCGCGCCTGTTCGAGTCCGGCGAGTACACCAAGTATCTCTACCTGCACGGGCTGAGCGTGGAGTCGGCCGAAGCCCTGGCCGAACTGTTGCACAAACAGATGCGGGCCGAGTTGGGCATCGGCGGCGACGATGCTCCGCGAATCAGTGACCTCTTCCACCAGAAGTACCGCGGCTCGCGCTACTCGTTCGGCTATCCCGCGTGTCCCAACCTGGAAGATCAGACGAAGATCTTCGCGCTGCTCCATCCCGAGGAGGCGATCGGCGTCCGCCTGACGACGGGCTTCCTGCTCGAGCCCGAACAGAGCACCTCGGCCATCGTGGTGCACCATCCGGATGCTAAGTATTTCGTGGCGTAACTTCATTCGCCACGGATTTGCACGGATCGACGCGGATTTATTTCTTAAAGAGGCGCTCGAACGCCTTGCGCGCGTCTTCCGGGCGGCTGACGCCGGCCGAGGTGGTCTCGCGCTCCACCCGCACCCGCATCGCGAAGAAGGTGCACTGGTTGGCGGCGTCCTTGCGCGCGATGCGCTCGGGGATGGGCTGCTGGCACTCGTAACGCGCGGAGGTATCGAAGTGCGTGCACTGCTTGCAGGAATGCAGCGACCCTCCGCACTGGCCGCACAGGCCCGAGGATTCGTCCAGCGGCTGGATCAGCGCCCCGCACAGCGCGCAGCGGGTGGTGGTGCGCGTCGCCGGCATCTGGATGGCACGCGGTTCGTCTTTGGGACGCTTGGGCATGGCCTTAGAAGGAGTATCCCCGAGAGCTAAAAGCTAAGAGCCAAGAGCTGCTTTTCTGGCGGAGAGGGAGGGATTCGAACCCCCGATACCCTTACGGGTATGCCGCATTTCGAGTGCGGTGGT
>DATNJE010000328.1:0-2914 GCA_035604095.1 Terriglobales bacterium | reverse complement strand
TTCGATGCCGCTGGTTCGGCCGAACTGGTCCACCTGGCGGACCTCGTTCTCGTAGTACATGGTGTGCAGCATGAGCCCGTTGTTCATGGGGCGCAGGAAGACGGTGTACTCGCGGTTGTGCATGGAGAGCTTGGCGATGGCAACGTATTCGCTCTCTTCCAGCGCCCGCGTGAGCAGCGCATAGGGCCGCTGGCCCGCCTCTTCCGGCACCAGGTAGTAGGAAGACTCGAAGTACACCGGGTCGATCTGCGACGACTTCACGAACTCCAGGATCTCCATCGCTTTGGTGGTCTTGGGCTCGATCTTCTTGATGTCGGCGGGCTCGATGACCACGTACTGGTCCTTCTCATATTCGTAGCCCTTGACGATCTCGTCGCGGGAGACCACGCGTTCGTCCTGCGGACAATAGAGCTGCTGCTTGATGCGGACGTGGTCGTCACGGTGCAGCATGTGGAATTCGACGCGGCTGCCGCGCGCCGCCGAGAACAGCCGTACCGGCATGGAGATGAGCCCGAAGGTCAGGTATCCCGACCAGACTGATGCTGCCATAACCCCTCCCCCACAATTGCCAGACCGGGTGACGCCGGACAAGCGCGCGCCACCTCTGGTAGGATGCTCTCGGCCAAAATCACAGCCGCCTTGCGCCTTCCCTGGCAACCAGATCTTATGCACAGAAGCCGCGCACCAATCCGCAGCGCTTGGAAAAAACTGGCGGGATTGCTGGACAGCTGTACGGGCTTCCACCGCAACGAGGCAAAAGCGGCTTCGTCGGGAACCCCGGGCTGGGCGGCGGCCTTGTGCATCATACCGTGGCCGGCGCTGGGAATGCAGTTGCATTCGCTGGTGCCCCCGCGACAGGTGCTGTGGGCCCTGGGGTTCACCGTGGCCTTCGCCGTCTCGGCGCGCTGGCTGCGGGCGGTGACCCTCTCGGGAGCCGTCGCCGGAGGCGTTCTCGCCTTCCTGCTGTTCGTCGCGGGAGGGCCCGGGGCCTTCGCCGCACTGATCGCGGTCTTCCTGCTGACCTGGATCACCACCCGCACCGGACACCAGCGCAAACGGCAACTGGGCACCGCTGAACAGCGCGGCGGACGGTCGGCCTCGCAGGTGATTGCCAACGTCGGAATCGCGGCCGTTGCTGCCCTGGTGGGACTGATTACCCGCAATCCAGCCGCGCTGGTGGCTTGCGCGGCGGCACTCGCTGAAGCCGCTGCTGACACCACTTCCAGCGAAGTCGGCCAGGCGGTCAGCGACTCCGCTTACCTGATCACCCATTTCCGCCCCGTTCCGGTGGGTACCGATGGCGGCATCAGTGCCGCTGGCACGCTGGCCGGGATTGCGGCGGCGGTAGCGGTGGCGGTGGTCTGCTGGGCCACGCGGATTATCGCCGCGCCTTGGCTGCTGCCGGTGGCCGCCGCCGGAGCGCTGGGAATGTTCGTGGACAGCTTTCTCGGAGCGACGCTCGAGCGCCGGCGCCTGCTCAACAATGATGCCGTGAACCTGCTGAGCACCATCGCCGCCGCGTTGTTCGCGCTGTTTCTCTTTTGGTCGAGGCATGGGGAGTTGCCCCTGCCGTAAACAACGGCCCCCAGAGGTGCAACATCTGAAGTAAGCAGCCGCTGGATTCCGCACCGGTCGGACGCCGTTTACAATTGAGGACTCCATCGCAAAATCGGCGGAAAGCCACTATGAAGTTCAAGACCTTCACCATCGCCTGCGCTTCTATGCTGACGCTGTTCCTGTTCGCGCAGCGGCGCGCCCAGCCGGGGCCGCAGCAACTCTTCGCTGGGGTTGTGGACCTGACACATTCGATCAGTGAAAAAGCTCCCAATTGGGAAGGCACAGCGGAGTCGCCGTACAAGGCGAAACCGCTCGCCAGCTTCGAGAAAGACGGCTATTTCACGCGTTACATTTCGCTCCCCGAGCATTTCGCCACGCATATCGACGCGCCCGCCCACTTCGCGCCCGGCGTGTGGACGGTGGACCAGATCCCCCCGCAGCGGCTGGTGGCGCCGCTGGTGGTGATTGATGTGCATGGCAAGGCCGCCAACGATCCCGACTACCAGGTCTCCCTCGATGATCTGGCAAACTGGGAGCACGACAACGGGCCGGTCCCTCCCGGCGCCGTGGTGATGGCGCGAACCGGCTGGGCGGCGCGCTGGGATTCGATGAAGGACTACCGCAATGCCGATGACAAGGGCGCCATGCACTTCCCCGGCTTCGCCCTCGATACCGTGAAATTCTTCGTCCAGGCGCGCAAGATCGCCGGGATTGGGATCGATACCCTCAGCGTGGATTACGGGCCGTCCAAGGACTTCCCGGTCCATCACTTCACCGCGAAGAACAACGTGTACCACCTGGAGAACGTCGCCAACCTGGAAATGGCGCCGGAAGCCGGAGCCATCGTAGTGGCAGCGCCCGCCAAGCTGGAAGGCGGTTCGGGCGGCCCGGTGCGGATCTTCGTCCTGCTGAAGCAGCGACCGTGAATCGGATTGGTCAATTTGTGACTTGTACAATGTGCCCCAGTCGCCCCCTCCCTGCTTACGTTTCTCCCCATCCCCGGTCTAAGTGACTGGCATCACGGTGGGACCCAAGCGGCATTCTCTATCATCTTTGGGGAACTAACCGTGGGGCGGCCTCGTACCAGCCTTCAGGGACAAGGCCACGCAAGTCGAGGAGGCGCCAGGTGGCGAACGGTAACGGCAAGAATCGCAAGAGGAAACGCGTTTTTTACGTCGGTGGCTCGATCCTGGCGGTAATCATTATCGCGGTGGTTGTCATGGCCGCCACCCGTGGCGGCACCAAGATCGACCCCTCCAAGCTGGGGAAGGTCGAGCGCGGCGACCTGGCCAAGAGTGTCGTCGCGACCGGCAAGATCGAGCCCATCACCAAAGTGGAACTCAAGTCCAAGGCCAGC
>DATNJE010000327.1:0-5498 GCA_035604095.1 Terriglobales bacterium | reverse complement strand
AGCCATCGACAACGCCCGCCATCCCGCGTTGTTTTTTGTGGACACGATCTCATCGCTTGCCTCCATGGAGTACAGGCACGATGCCTGGGGTGTGGACGTGACTGTCGCAGGCTCGCAAAAAGGACTGATGTTGCCCCCGGGGCTGGGCTTCAATGCCGTATCGGAAAAAGCACTCGCCGCCTCGAAAAGCAACCGCATGAAGCGTTCGTACTGGGATTGGGATGAGATGCTAAAGTCGAATCCCGCTGGTTTCTTCCCCTACACGCCCACCACCAATCTTCTCTACGGCCTGCGCGAGGCCATCGCCATGTTGCACGAAGAGGGCCTCGAGAACGTCTTTGCCCGGCACCGGCGCCATGCCGCCGCCACGCGGATGGCCGTCGCGGCCTGGGGACTGGAGCTGCTTGCGCTTGACCCCAGGGAATACTCGAGTTCGCTGACTGCCGTCGTGATGCCGGAAAGTCACGACGCTGACCACTTCCGCAGCGTTACCCTGGAAGAGTATGATTTGTCCCTGGGTGCGGGTCTGGGCAAGCTCAAGGGAAAGATCTTCCGCATCGGCCACCTGGGCGACTTTAACGACCTGATGCTGATGGGCACGCTGGCTGGGGTCGAGATGGGATTGCGCGCAGCCGGAGTGCCGCACCGCCCGGGCGGCGTCCAGGCCGTGATGGACGCGCTCAGCCGGCCATCGGTGGAGTCTCAGAAGAGCGAGGCTGTGCCGGTTACCTAGCGAGGCTGCGCCGGTTACCTAAGGTTGGTCCGGCAGGCGAAACAGGAGACCGTCCGGCTCTCCGGTTGCATCTAAGTGTTCAGTTGGGCCGTGCTTCAGCTTGGGATGGTGTGGGGGTACGACTGCCGCTCGCAACACACAAGTCGGTGGTGTCGGCGCTGCTGCTGGCAGGCGTAGCCCTGCTAGCGGCGAAACCAGCGGTGGGCGCAGATTCCGCCGCACTGCCCTTTACGCTCGAAGCCGGTTACCGGCAGATGTACAACCTGGATTTCGACGGCGCCCACGCGACCTTCCAGGCCTGGGAAACCGGCCATCCCGACGATGCGGTTGGCCCCATGTCGAACGCCGCAGCTTATCTCTTTAGCGAGTTCAATCGCCTGCACATTCTGGAATCCGAGCTTTTCACGGATAACGAGAAATTCGCCAAACGCGAGAAGCTGGTGCCGGACCCGCAAGTGCGGGCGGCTTTCGACCGCGAACTGGCCAAAGGCGACGAGATCGCCGGCCGCGTTCTGTCCGGCGCGCCGCAGGATGCCAACGCACTCTTCGCCAAAGTGATGGCCAGCGGACTGCGCGGCGACTATGCCGCCATGATCGAGAAAAGGAATATGGCAGGCCTGGGCTACCTGAAGAACGGGCGGCTGCTGGCCCAGAAGCTGCTCACGCTCGATCCCTCCTACTACGACGCGTATCTCGCGGTTGGAGTCGAGAATTACCTGCTCAGCGCGAATTCCGCGCCCGTCCGCTGGCTGCTGCGCATGGGCGGGGCGGAGACCAACAGGGAAGAAGGCATCGCCAAGCTGCGCCTCACCGCGGAAAAGGGACACTACCTTGCTCCCTATGCCCGGCTCTTGCTGGCCGTGGCCGCCCTGCGCGACCACGATCGCGAAACCGCGCGCCGCTTGCTCTCCGCCCTGGCCGAGGAGTTTCCCCAGAATCAGCTCTATCGCAAGGAGCTGGCCCGTCTTCAGCCGTAGGGTTGGTCAACGCTGCGCCGCGCCCGTCGTCAGCTTGCCGGTTGCGTAGATGCTCAACTCCACCTTGTCCGGAACGTGCAGGAAGAAGGTGCTCGGGTTCTTCAGTCCCCAAGCGACGTAAGGGACGGTGAACTGGGTGGTTGCACGCAGTTCGCTTTCGCTCGCCTGCACTTTGAAGGGAAGCGTGATGGGGTGATCGCTCCCCTGTAGTCTCAAAACTCCCTCCACCTGCACGCTGGACTCGCCTTGCGGCTGGACGCTGCCGATGACTCGTGTAGGCGTGAAAGTAATCTCGGGATAGCGCTCGCTCACCAGCACGTCTCGGTGCATGTTGCGGTCGCGCCGCTGGTTCCCAGTCTCGCCGCTGGTGGCGTCGACCACCACGGCTCCGCTCGCTGCCCCGGTTGCGGGATTGAATTTGATCGCGCCGTTCTTTAGCCGAAACGTGCCGTGCACCGTGTGGAGAGTGGCTTCCAGCGTGAAGCGGACGGTAGTTTTCTCCGGGTCGAGGCGAAGCGTGGCCTCCTGCGCGAACGCCAGCGGTACGACGGCCCACACCGCCGTCAGGATTGCCAGCACCAGTTTCAAGAATCTCGGATTCATTGTCCCCATGGCAACGGCCATCATCAGAGAGATGCACAGGTGTCAGCGCCGGACGCATCCCTCGACAAAATCGCGCAGCTTTCCGCGGTCTTCCGGAATCTTACCCTGAGGCATGAGGGACATCGTTGCATTGCTGGAACACCATGGGTACGCCGTACTGGCGCTGATCGTGTTTCTGGAGGCGGTGGGCGTGCCGGTGCCGGCGGCGCTGGCCCTCATTGCGGCCGGGGCGGCCAGCGCGGGGCACCATCTGCGCCCGGAGCTGGTCCTGGTCAGTGCACTCTCGGCGATGCTTCTGGGAGACAGCTTACTCTTCATTCTCGGACGGCAAAGCGGATGGGCGCTGCTCGGCTTCCTGTGCCGGATCGCGCTCAATCCCGAGTCCTGCATTCTGCGCTCGGCGGAGTCGTTCTACCGGCGCGGCCGGACCACGCTGCTGTTCGCCAAGTTCATTCCCGGCATCAATTCGCTGGCGCCGCCGCTGGCCGGCAGCATGCGCATGGGCATCGGGCAATTCCTGCGCCTGGACTTCGTCGGGGCCTGCTTCTACACGTTCGCCTACGCTGGGTTCGGCTATCTGTTCAGCGGCGTGCTCGTGGCCATCACGAGACAGGTGCAAGCCGTGGGGCGGGCGGTGGAATGGCTGCTGGTCGTCGCATTCATCGGTTACGTCGCTTACCGCGCGTATCTCTACTGGCGGCACCGGAAGTATCGCGTGGTGCCGCGCGTGCAGGTTCAAGAGCTGGCCAGCAGATTGTCATCGGGCGAAGCCGGCGGGATGACCGTCGCCGACGTCCGCAGCCACGGCTACTATGATCCCGGCGCCACGCGTATCAAAGGCTCAATCCGCCTTGAGCCCAACAACCTGCTGGCGACGGTGAAGGACTGGCCGCACGACCAACAGATCTACCTCTACTGTACTTGAGTGCGGGAAGCCACCAGCGCCCGTGTGGCGCACATCCTGCGGGAGCATGGCTTCGACGCGTACGTTATCCACGGCGGGCTGCGCGCCTGGACCAAGGGCGGCTATCCCCTGGAGCCGGTCCCGAGCGATGACATGGTGCTGCTGCCCACGTTCAACTGATCCAGCCGGATTGCGTTGCAAATCGCAGGGGAGGCAGGTATGACGGGCTCAACGGAAGATCTGAAAAAGCGCCTCGGACGCACGCGTCAGATCAAGATTTCGGTCACCGGACGAAAATCCGGCGCAACCATCACCATCCCCGTGTGGTTCGTTCTCGAAGCGGACAAGCTCTATCTGCTGCCCGTGAACGGATCGGAGACCCAGTGGTTCAAGAACCTGAAGAAGAACCGTGCCCTGGGTATCTCCACGGGCGGTTTGGAGGCGAAGTTCAAGCCGGTGCTGGTGCGCGACCCGGAGGCCGTCAAGGCGGTAGTCGGGAAATTTCGCGACAAGTACGGAGCGGCGGACGTGAAAAAGTACTACCGGAAGTTCGACGTGGCGGTTCGTATCATGTTGAGCCAGTCGGCATCCGCCGCGGCTTAGCTCCGGCCCTGCAGCGCGAGCCGAGTCCGCCCGTGCATCTCCACCCGGTTGCGGCCATGCTCTTTGGCGCGATAGAGCGCCTTGTCGGCTGCTTCAATTACCTGCTCGACGGGCGTATCAGGCCGGGACGGCTCCGCCACTCCGATGCTGACGGTCACTCGGGTGTCAACGCGCTCCTTGCGCAGCTTGCGCGGACGATGGCGGCGGCGCCGTTCTGTACGTTCGCGCTGGCTGCGGTCGAGGCCGCGCACCGCGAAGCTGGTTTCCGCGATCGCGTGGCACAAGGCTTCGGCGCGTTCCAGCGCTTCCTCCGCCGCGGTCCGGCGGAAAACGATGGCGAACTCCTCGCCGCCATAGCGAAAGGCTTTGCCGCTGCCGCCCACGTCTGCCATCCTGGCGGCGACCAGGCGCAGCACCTGGTCGCCGGCATCGTGCCCGAAGCTGTCGTTGAAACGCTTGAAATGGTCGACGTCCACCATGGCGACAGCGTATTCCCCATCCAGCGCGGCGACCGCCTGGTTGAAGGCGCGCCGACCGGGCAGGCCGGTGAGTTCATCGTGGTAGCCGACCAGGTAGGCAGTTTCGATCACGCTTGCGCTCGCGATCAAGGCGGCGGCTGCGAAATAGCCTGCAGCCAGGCGCGGATTCGCTGCGCTCCCCGCCAGAAAGCAGGCGCCCAGCACCCAGAACATGCCGCTGTCCCGGGGCTTGCGGGTGACAAGGAATGCCGCGAGCAGCGCGACGCCGCATACCAGGAACAGCAAGGCGGCAAGCTGTGGCACTCGGCTTCCAGGCATAAACTGCGGGATCAGGGGGCGGCCCGGACAGCGCAACGCCGAGCCTTCCCCCGCTGCCATGATCAAGGCCACCCCCGCCCCCTGCACGGCGATCAGCCCGCCCCACCAGGCGAATGCTTCCCAATCGACGAATGCATCGTCTACTAGTAAGAGGGCGGCGACGTTGAGCGGCAGCAGTACGGCGAGGGTGTTGCGGAGGGCCGGTTCGTGCCACGCCCACGCCATCATCCATGCCCGTTCGCTTACCAGCAGAAGAACGAGCATCAGCATCAGGCGAGGGGAGCGCAGCCGCCAGGCCAGCAGGACGCCGGCGGCGGCGATGGCCAGCCCGATGTACCTTCCCCCGGGTGGCGTGAAAGCGATTCCCAACTTCCAAGGCAGGAGAAGCGCGGCGGCGGCGAGCAGCAATCCATTGGGGATCACAAGCTGCCGCAAAGTTGAACGGATACCGGATTTCATGCGATCGCCGCGAGGCCGGCTGCGATTCGACGATACGTCCGCGACGCGGCCAGCAGGAATAACTCCCGAGGTTCGAATTTGAGGCGCTTAGCGGGCGTGAGCGGCCCTGAGCGCGGCGAAGGGGAGCGGGAGACCGCTGCCGAAATCCCGAGCGTAGCGAGGGACCTCAAGCAAGCTGCCAGCGTTGCCGGGAATCCAACCTGGCTGCCAGTGGACGGGCGAAATGAGTTGGTCTACCATCGCAAGCCGGGGTGGGTGTGGCTCGTGCGCATCTCTGCGCTTGCGGCCCCAGCACAAGAGATCTGCCATGAGGGATCTGACACAAGGCTCGGTCACGCGGCACGTCCTGCACCTGGCGGTCTTCATGGCCGTCAGCATGGTCTTCCAAACACTGTATTACCTGGTGGACCTCTATTTTGTCT
>DATNJE010000326.1:0-3259 GCA_035604095.1 Terriglobales bacterium | reverse complement strand
GTTTGTCATAGGCGGGGTGCACACTTTGCTGTGGCTGCCGCGCGCCGTCGAGATGCGCCGCGAACTGCGCGCCGAGGAAGCCCGGGAGGCGGAAGGCAACCAGCCCGCCAAGCCCGCGGAGGACAAGAATGCAGGACGGTAACCACAAGCTCGACGGGCCGATGCCACATGAACGGGAAGGGGTCGCGGCTGAGGCGCCTGTCGGCGTTGCCCGCGCTGCCGCCGTCCCGGCGGTGGCGGTGGAGCGCGAGTTCGTCCGCTTCAACCGCCTGCATCGCACCCTGCACGCTTGCATGATCGTCAGCTTCCTGAGTCTTGCCACCACCGGACTCACGCTGAAGTTCTCCTATACCAAGTGGGCGGTGGTGCTGTCACGACTCCTGGGAGGGTTTCAAACTGCGGGGTACATCCACCGCTTCGCGGCCGTGATCATGTTCGGTACGTTCATCACCCACCTGGTAGATCTGTATCGCAGTAAGCAGCGCGGGCAGCTATCCTGGCGTTCTTTGCTGTTTGGCCCCAACACGCTGGTGCCCACCGGGCAGGACTTCCACGAGTTCGTCGCCACCATGAAGTGGTTCCTGCACCTGGGTCCGCGTCCACGCTACGGACGCTGGACCTACTGGGAGAAGTTCGACTACTTTGCCGTGTTCTGGGGGATATTCATCATCGGTTGCACCGGGCTGACGCTCTGGTTCCCGGTGTTTTTCACGCGCTTCCTGCCGGGGTCGTTTCTCAACGTCGCCACCATCATTCACAGTGATGAAGCCTTGCTGGCGACGGGCTTTATCTTCACGGTGCACTTCTTCAACACCCACTTGCGGCCGGAGAAGTTCCCCATGGATACCACCATCTTCACCGGTCGCATGCAGTTGGCGGAACTGAAGCGCGACAAGCCCCGCGAGTATGAGGCGCTGGTGGCTCGCGGCGAACTGGAAGAACATTTGGCGGATCCCCATCCTGACATCGTCGTCCGTACTATCCGGGTTTTTGCCTGGACGGCGCTGGCCGTGGGGTTCTGCATCGTGGTCTGGATCATTTATGCCATGTTGTTCGCGTATCGGTAACAGGAGGTTGGGAATGCCAGCGAGGGAAGCAGAACGAGCGGTTGGGCCTCGCGGTCGGCGTGCTTACTGGCTGTTTCTGCCGGTCTTCATATTTCTTATAAGCTCCGCCTGGGCCGCGAAGAAGCCCACGAACGCCGACTGCTTGGCCTGCCACGGTGACGCCACTCTGACCCACGAGGTCGAGGGCAAGCAGGTAAGCCTGGGAGTAGATGAGCCCAAGTTCAACAACTCGATCCACGGGGCGATCCTGACGTGCGTAGATTGCCACGACGATCTGAAGTCGGCGCCGCACGAGGTGACGCCGGCCAAGGTGTCGTGCTCCAAGTGCCACGCCGACGCCGACCAGGGGTATGCCCACAGCATCCACGCCCAAGCCAGGGCGAAGGGGGACAGCAATGCCCCCACCTGTACCTCTTGCCACGGCGGACCGCACGAGATCCTGCCGCCCTCCGAGCCCAAGTCGAAGGTCTACCGCGCCAATATTCCGGCGACCTGCGGCGCCTGCCACGGGCAGAAATTCGTCATGGAGAAGTCCGGCTTGAGTTCAGCTACTTTCGTCAACTACGAGGAGAGCGTCCACGGCAAAGCGGTGGCCGCCGGTTCCACCAAGGCCGCGGTCTGCACTGACTGCCACGGCAGCCACGAGATCCGGCCGCCCAGCGATCCCAAATCGAGCATCTATCAGCTCAACGTCCCTGCCACCTGCGCCAAGTGCCACGACAGCATCCGGCAGGAGTACGCGCAGAGCATCCATGGGGAGGCGGTGGCGCGCGGCAACTTCGAGGCGCCCGTCTGCACCGATTGCCACGGCATCCACACCATCAAGTCGCACCTCGACCCCAAGTCGTCGGTCTTTGCCGGCAACATCGCCCGGGCCACCTGCGCCAACTGCCACGAAGGCATGCGCATGTCGCAGGAATACGGCTTCTCCGGGCGGCGCATGACCACCTACACCGCCAGCTATCACGGCCTGGCTGCCAAGCTGGGCTCGACCGTGGTCGCCAACTGCGCCAGTTGCCACGGGGCGCACAACATCCTGCCCTCCTCCGACCCGCGGTCGATGATCAACAAAGCCAACCTGGTGAAAACCTGCGGCCATTGCCATCCTGGCGCCACCGACAAGTTCGTGCAAGGCAAGGTGCACATCGACGTGCCGCTCTCGGCCGATATATCCAGCATTGCCATCCGCTGGATCCGGCGGCTGTACATCCCCTTGATCATCGTGGTGATCGGCGGCATGGTGCTGCACAATTTCCTGATCTGGCGCAAGAAGGCGATGGACAAGCGCAAAGCTCAGGAGCGCAGCGTGGTTCGCCTCACCCTGCAGCAGCGCATCCAGCACTGGTGCCTGCTCTCCAGCTTCATCACCCTGGTGATCACCGGGTTTGCGCTCGCCTACCCGGATAGTTGGCTGGGGATGGCCTTCGGCGAGAACATCCGCCGCTACGGACACCGCGTGGCCGCCGTGGTGATGCTGGCCGTCGGGCTCTACCACGCTTATTACCTCATCGCCACCAGCGAAGGCCGCCGCGCCCTCAAGGATCTGTTCCCAGTTCTCAAAGACGGCTTCGACATCCGCGACAATCTCGGCTACTATCTCGGCCTCGGATCCAAGCGGCCGGCCTTCGCCCGCTTCAACTATTCGGAAAAAGCCGAGTACTGGGCGCTGGTGTGGGGCTACTTCCTGATGGGCGCCACTGGGCTGATGGCCTGGTTCAAGGTGGGAGTCGGCCACTGGCTGCCGCGCTGGTCGGTGGACGTGGCGCTGGCCATCCACTTCTATGAAGCGGTGCTGGCCACACTGGCCATCGTGGTGTGGCACTTCTACCAGGTCATCTTCGATCCCGATGTGTACCCACTGAACTGGGCGTTCTGGGACGGGAAGATGTCGGAGGAGCTGTACCACGAAGAGCACCCGCTGGACGCGCTGCGGACGATCGAGGAGCACGCCGCCGCCGCGGCTGCCGGGGAGCGGGAAACCAAATCGAGGGGAAGCAAGTAAATGGTGGAGCCACTCAAACCACGGATACCGGGACTTATCCGCAATTATCTCAGCCTGATCGGACTCGTCGTTATCGCGCTGTGCCTGGCCAATCTGCTGTTCCTGTTGCTGGTGGACGTGTTGGCGGGCGGGTCGAATCCCTACTTCGGCGTGCTCACCTACATGGTGCTGCCGTTCTTCCTGGTGATCG
>DATNJE010000325.1:0-6271 GCA_035604095.1 Terriglobales bacterium | reverse complement strand
GAATACGTGATGAAGGACGGCCGCAAGCTCTACCTGCTGGGCGATGGCCGGCTCATCAACCTGGCCGCCGCCGAAGGCCATCCCGCCAGCGTGATGGACATGAGCTTCGCCAACCAGGCCTTGGCCGCCGAGTTCCTGGTCGTCAACCATGCCCAGATGGAGAAGAAGGTTTACGCCGTTCCCGAGGAGCAGGACAAGCGGGTGGCCCGGCTCAAGCTGGAGTCCATGGGCATCAGGATCGACCGGCTGACGCCGCAGCAGGAGGAATACCTGGCGAGCTGGTCGGAAGGAACGTAACCCAGTAGCGCCGCGGATCGGCCCGGGTTGGACGCTGATAGGAATTTAAGATCTGCGTTCATCCGCATGAATCCGCGGCGTCTTTTATTCTCCGTGGACTGAAGCCGCAAAACGCTGTATCGTCAGTGTTGCCGTGCGCCTCAAGATCAGTACCCGCCAGATCGAGACCGTCATCATCGTGGACTGCTATGGCCACCTTGTCTTCGGGGATGAGACCACTCTGCTGCGCGAACAAGTGAAGGGGCTGCTCCGCACCAACCCGCACATCGTGCTGAACCTTCGCGATCTCACCTTCCTGGACAGCTCCGGGATGGGCGCCCTGATCGAGCTCTTCACTTCCGCCCAAAGAGCTGGCGGCTGCCTGAAGCTGGCCAACCTCAGCAAGCACATCCGCGATGCGCTCACCATCACCAAGCTCATGGTGGTGTTCGAGGCGTTTCCCGACGAGTTTGCGGCCGTGGAGTCGTTCCGACCGCAGCCGGTCTAAACGGCCGCAGCCGATGCCCGCCTTGAAAACCATCAACCTGGAAGAGGGACGTCCCTCCGTCGCCTCGGCCAGTTCGCGCCTGCTCGACCAGTTGCGGCTGGCGCGCGAGCAGAACGTTGCCGCGGTGAAGGTGATCCATGGCTACGGATCACACGGCGTCGGAGGCGAGTTGCGGATCGCTATCCAGGGAATGCTGGCGCGCATGGCGCAGAGCGGAGACATTGCGGGGTTCGTCGCTGGGGAAGACTGGCGCATCTCCGACGAGACCACATGGCGGCTGATCCAGCGCCACCGCGAGCTGAAGCAGGATCGCGACCTGGGGAAGGGCAATAAGGGGATTTCCATGGTGGTGCTGTAATGAAAGCGGTGCCCTGCCGCGCTCCCTAGCGCGAACCCACCTTCGCCAGCAGCTCGCGCGCGGGTTGCTGAAAAGGACCTTCTGTGGCAGCCAGCTTGTTCAGGATTTGCCGCGCTTCGGAATAGTTCTTGGTCTTGGCATAGGCGTAAGCCAGAAAGTAAGAAGCCTTCTGCGATCCCACCGGGTCCTCTTTAAGCAGCACGACCGCGGTCTTCAGCTCCGCGATCGCCGCCGTGTTCTTCTCCTGCTTCATGAGTCCGAAACCCAGCGCGCTGTGGGCGGTGCCTGCGGCCAACTTGCGATTGTTGTTTGCGTCGGGCGCCTCAGCTTTGGCCAAAGCGATGGCTTTGCGGGCATATTCCATGGCGCGATCAAAGTAGGCAGGGGTCTCCACCAGCGCGCTGGCCAGCACGCTCAGCAAGGACGCGTTGTCGGGGTTGGCCGCCACTGCTTTCTGGCCGTAGGCCGCCAGGCGGGCGGCGTCGTTCATCTGCTCCAGCGCCACCACCGCGTACTCAACCACCTGCGGAGCGTATTTCGACTTGGGGAATGCTGAGTCGAACTTTTCGACTTCTTCCACCCTCTGCTTGCCATCCGGCTCGCTGGCGATGGCATTCACCGCCAGGCCTTCCAGGTATTCGCTGGAGGATTGCGCGCTGGCCCGATCCTGCTCGATGCGCGCGGCAAAGTCCTGGTCGCTCATGTCCGCGGGCTTGGGCTGCTTGGCGATGCCCTGCACGGCCATGCCTCCTCGCGCCGCATAGTCCACAGCCTTGGCGTAATTCTTCATCTGCAATGCCAGGCTGGCTTGCGAGCCCAGTATGTCGAGATCGTTGGGAGCGGCCGCCAATGCCTTGTCACCGTAAGCGAGCGCCTGCGCGTTATCTCCCTTGGCGGAGTAATACTGCGAGATCTGCAGGTTGCCGTAGGCGGCCGCCATGGGATTGGCGGCAAACTTCTGCAGGAAATCCTGGACTAGCGCCAGCCGCTTGTCGGCGTCCGCCTCTTTGGTGATCTCCTGGATGGCGGCGTCTTCCGGGGTGCCCGCCGGGATGAGGATGTGGGTTACCTGCGCCCGCGCGACCACGGTGAGGATCACAACCAGGAAGACATGCCTGAGCTTCACAACCACCTCCAGCCTGCGCATGCTAGCGCCCTCCGTAGCGCACAGCAAGGGCAGGTGTCACAATCTTGCTGATTCTGGAATTGCGGGCAGCCGGGCACGTAGAATTGCGGCCGCCAGCTTTTGTGGGCGGCCAGAGGACGGATGTGGCCAAACGATCGCGCAGCATTGACCTGACGCAAGTTTCGGAATGGCAGGAGGGCAACCTCCGCCGCTTCCAGGACTACCTGGTAGCCGAAGAGCCGCTGGAGATTCGCATCGCAGGCGCACCGCTGAGCGTCACCATGCGCACTCCCGGGCACGATCTGGAACTCGCCGCCGGGTTCCTGTTCACTGAAGGCCTCATCCAGAAGCGCGAGCAGATCGCCTCGCTCACCGAGGGCGCGGCGGACAAGCCGGAAGCTGCCGGCAACCTCGTCCAGGTGGAGCTTGCCGGGGCGGAGTTCGAGTGCGAACGCATGCAGCGCAACTTTTTCGCCGCCTCGAGCTGCGGAATCTGCGGCAAGGCTTCCATCGACGCCATCCGCGTGCGCGGCATTGCGCCACCCAATCCCGAGTTCCGTTTCGATCCTGACCTGCTCTGCACTTTGCCCGACAAGCTGCGCGCCGCCCAGACCATCTTTGGTAGAACCGGCGGGTTGCACGCCGCAGGCCTGTTCAGCGCCGAAGGAGATCTGATCATCGTCCGCGAGGACGTGGGACGCCACAACGCCGTGGACAAGATCGTGGGCTGGGCTTTGCTCGAGGGCCGGCTACCGCTCTCTCAAGGCGCGCTCATGGTGAGCGGGCGCGGCGGTTTCGAGATCATCCAGAAAGCGCTGGTGGCCGGACTGCCGCTGGTGGCTTCGGTCTCGGCGCCTTCCGGGCTGGCGGTGCGCCTGGCGCGCGAGTTGGGGCTCACGCTGGTGGGATTCCTTCGCGGACGGCGGTTCCTCATTTATTCCGGGGAACAGCGGCTAGCGGCCTCTGGGTAGCGCCGGCGCTACGGAAGAACGCCTTCCTTCAAATCCTGAGCGGCCTGCACCAAGTTGTCCGGCTTGCCGAGATCACGCCAATAATATTCATCAGCTCGGAAGGCAAGGATCTTTTCTCCCTGGGCGGCGAGGCGCAGATAGGAGGGGATGATGGAGAACACGCCGTCTTCATGCATCATCGCCAACAGGCGTGGCGAAATCACGTGAATACCGCAAAAACCCAGCGCCTGCGCCCGCGGTGAAGAACGAACCAATTCAGGCTCCTGATCGTGCCCGGACCGCCGGCCGCAGAGCTGGAGCTGCTCGTCGAAGAGCAGGTATCGGGAAGTCTCCCGGTCTTGCACCGCCAGCGTAGCCAGAGCCCAATTGTCAGCGTGAAATTGCACCATGCGCCCGAAATCGATGGTGCTGATGACATCGACATTGTGCAAGATGAACGGCTCTTCCGAGGGGTTTTCCAGAAAGAACCAGGCGGCCTTTTTCAGGCCGCCGCCGGTATCGAGCAAGACCTCCTCGCAAGAGACTTCAATGCGCATGCCGAAGTTGTCGTTCGTTTTCACATACTCGAGAATCATGCCGGTAAAATGATGCGCGTTGATGATCACTTCGCGAACCCCAAAGGCGCGCAAGCGGGAGAGGGTGATCTCCAGCAGCGTGCGGCCGGCGATTTCCACCAGCGCCTTGGGGCGATGGTCGGTGAGCGGCCGCAAGCGCGTACCCAGGCCGGCGGCCAGGATCATCGCTTTCATTTGTCCGGATTCTCCAGCTCAAGATGCCGCACCGCCACCTCCACGCCGTTCCGGCCGCGCAAGTGTTCCGCCAATTGCTCCGCCAGATATACCGAGCGATGCTGGCCGCCGGTGCAGCCGAACGACACCATCAAGCTCTTGAAGCCGCGCCGCTGATAATCGCTCACGCTGGCATCCACCAGCGACCGGGCGCTGGCCAGAAACTGATGCACGCTCTCCTGCTGGTTGAGATAGTCGCTCACCGGAGCGTCTTTGCCGGTGAGCGTCTTGAAGCGCTCTTCGCGTCCGGGATTGGGGAGGCTGCGGGCATCGAAAACAAATCCGCCGCCATGCCCGCTCTCGTCTTTGGGCACCCCGCCCCGGTGAAAAGAAAAGCTGAAAACCCGCACCGTGAGATTCTCTGACTCGGAAACTCGGCTCTGCAGCCGCTTCGAGTCCACCATCCTGCCGAACGCGTCCATCAGCGCCGGCAGCGCAAAGGGTAGCTTGGCCTCGCGAAGCAACCAGCGCAAGTTGTTCAGCGCGTACGGCACGCTTTGCAGAAAATGGACTTTGCCCTCGTAAAAGCCGCGAAAGCCGTACGCGCCCAGCGCCTGCATGATGCGGACGTAAACGTAAGCATAGTAGTGCTGCATGAAGGCATCGCGCTCAAGCTGAATGAACCCGGCCAGCCGCTCGAGATAGTGATCGAGCAATTCCTGGCGCAGCTCCGGCGGCAGATCGGCCTTGGCGTCGTACAAGAGAGAAGCGATGTCATATTGCAGCGCGCCCCGGCGGCCGCCTTGATAATCCAGGAAAAACGGCTGGCCGTCGCGCCACATGACATTGCGGGATTGGAAATCCCGATAGAGAAAATAATCGTGCCCGGCGCTCAACAGGAACTTGGTCAGGCGGCCGAAGTCGTCTTCCAGCGCCTGTTCGTTGAAAGCGATGCCGGCGAGCTTGAGGAAATAATATTTGAAGTAATTCAAGTCCCAGGCGATGGACTGGCGATCGAAGCTGGCGCGCGGATAGCACACCCTGTAATTCAAATCGCGGCCGGCTTCGACCTGAAAGCGCGGCAACACGGCGACAACCTTGCGATATGCCTCAACCGCCTGAGGAGCAATGTTCTCCCCGGCACGGTTCTTGGAGAGAAACTCAAACAGCGTCGTGTCTCCCAGGTCTTCTTCGAGATACGCGCCGTGGCTCAGATCTTCAGCGTAAATTTCCGGCACCGGCAGACCGTGCCGGCGAAAATGCCGGGAAAACTCCAGGAAAGCGACGTTCTCTTCGCGGACGTCGTACAGAATCCCGATGGCGCTGAGCTTTGCGCCGGCCAGCCGGACGATCTTGCGCCCAGAACCGCCGAGCTGGCCCTGCAGCGGCTGTACCCGCTCGGCTGGCGAGTGGAAATGCTGCTCAAAAATGTTTTTGAGAACGTCCATGAGTGTGACTAAGCCGAGGACAGTGTATCTGCGACTGCTGTTCGGCGACTACTCCGGCTGCTTGTCCCCAAGCGCGACAGGTCATGCCCGGACGGGCGAGGGCGCCCGTCCCCAGCATCGCGGGACCATCCCCTACGCCCGCGCTTGCAGTTCCGCAGCCGGGGTGCCCTGGATGGCGGCGTCGATCAGCTCGATCATGTGCAGCACCGGCACCTGCTTGCCCGCGCGCTTCAGGCCGGACGAAATCTGCACCAGGCAGCCTGGATTGGCCGAGACCACCAAGTCGGGACTGGTCGAGAGGCAGTTCTTGACCTTCATGTCGCCGAGTTGGGCGGCGGTGTCCGGCTGCACCAGGTTGTAGATGCCGGCGGAACCGCAGCAGATGGCGGCGTCGGGGACCTCCAGAATCTCCAACTGCGGAATGGTCTTGAGCACCTGGCGCGGCTGGGTGCGGATGCGCTGGGCATGCTGCAGATGGCAGGAATCGTGGTAGGCGATGCGCAAGGGCAGCGGATGCCGCACCGCACGCGGCTCCAACTCGGCCAGCACCTCGGAGATGTCTTTGCACTTGGCGGCGAAGGTCTTGGCGCGTTCGGCATACTGCGGATCATGGCGCAGCAGGTAGCCGTACTCCTTCATGGTCGAGCCGCAGCCGGCAGCGTTGATGACGATGGTGTCGACGCCGGCGCGTTCGAAGACGCCGATGAGGTTGCGCGCGAAATCGAGCGCCTGCTCTTCCAGTCCGGCATGCACCCCGAGCGCACCGCAGCACTGCTGTTCGCGGGGGATGATGACCTCGCATCCTTCGGCGGCCAGCACCCGCGCCGTGGCCGCGTTCACGCCCGAGAACAGCACG
>DATNJE010000324.1:0-2941 GCA_035604095.1 Terriglobales bacterium | reverse complement strand
GCCGCCCACAGCTTGGGATACATGCTGATGGCGGTGAAGCCGGGGATGGTGTTCACCTCGTTCACGTAGATCTTTTCAGTTTTCGGATCCATCAGGAAGTCCACGCGCGCCATACCGGCGCAATCGACGGCGAGAAAAGCTTGCACCGCCATCTCCTGCACCTGCTGCATCTGCTTCTTGCTGAGCTTGGCGGGAATGATGAGTTCCGATCCCTCGGTCAGGTACTTGGCCTCGTAATCGTAAAACTCCTTGCTGGGAATGACCTCGCCGGCGATCGATGCTTCGGGGCGGTCGTTGCCCAGCACCGAGCACTCGATCTCGCGCGCCTTGCGGTCTTTCCCGCCGACGCCTTCCTCAACGACGATCTTGCGGTCATAGGCGGCGGCCTCGTCCATCGCCTTATCGAGTTCCTTGCGGTCGCGCGCCTTGCTGACCCCCACCGACGAGCCCAGGTTGGCCGGCTTCACGAACACGGGGTAGTTGAGCTTCTTCTCGGTCTCTTTGCGCACGCGCTTGGGATCTTTCTGCCAGTCGGCGCGCAGGAAGGTAAGGTGCCGGACGAGCGCGAGCCCGGCATCGCGGAAGAGGCGCTTCATCACGTCCTTGTCCATGCCGGCGGCCGAGCCCAGCACGCCCGCACCGACGTAGGGCAGGTCGGCGAGTTCGAGCAGTCCCTGGATCGTGCCATCCTCGCCGAAGGTGCCGTGCAGCACGGGGAAGACGACATCCACGTTGATGGCGCGGTCTTCCAGCCGGCGCTGTGGCACATTGCTTTCGAACGGCGCCAGCGCATCCCCCGGCACCGGCGGGATAACGATGGACTCACCCTTCGCCAGCAGCGCTGCGCCGGGCGTGGCCTCGGGATCGCCGGCGCGCAGGTGCTTGGCGCTCGAGAACTCGCCGCGCAGCAACTTCTCGGCGCTTCCCGACGTAAGCCAGCGGCCTTCCTTGGTGATGCCGATGGGCACCACCTCGTACTTATCCTTATCGATGGCGTCGAGGATGGAAGCGGCCGAAAGCAGCGAGACTTCATGTTCGCCGCTGCGCCCGCCGAAAAGAATGCCGACACGCAATTTCTTCATGTGACTGCTTTGCCTCAGAGGATTTTCTTCCCAAATACCGACAGCGCCAACTCCACTGCCAGGTTGGCCGTCTGGTTGCGCTCATCGATCACCGGGTTGACCTCGACGATCTCAAAGCTGGTGAGCCGGCCGTGGTCGGCGATGATCTCCATCGCGAGGTGAGCTTCACGGTAGGTGGCGCCGCCGCGGACAGGAGTGCCGACGCCGGGCGCGTCCTCGGGATCGACCCAGTCCATGTCGAGTGAGACGTGGTAGCCGGCGGTACCGCGGCCGGCCGCTCGCAGGGCCTCTTCCATCACGGTGCGCATGCCGCGCTCGTCGATGTCGCGCATGGTGTAGACCTCGATGCCGGCCTTGCGCACGTTCTCCTTCTCGGCGGCGTCGATGTCGCGCACGCCCACCAGCACGCAGTTCTCGGGCGCGACCTTGGGCGAAAAACCGAAGATGTTGGCCAGCTCCGGCGGACCGAGCCCCATGATCGCCGCCAGCGGCATGCCGTGGACGTTGCCGCTGGGGGAACTCTCGGGCGTGTTGATGTCGGTGTGCGCATCGATCCACAACAGCCCCACCCTTTGGTTCTGGCGGCGATAGAACTCGGAAACGCCGGAGACCGTCCCAACGGCAACCGAGTGGTCGCCGCCCAAAACGAGCGGCGTCTTGCCGGCTTCCAGCGTCTTCAGCACCAGCTCGGCGTGCTTGGTGCAGGTAGCGGTGATCTCTTTCAGGTACTTGGCGTTGGGATGGCCTTCCTTCTTCTGCTCGGGGATGGCGACGGCGATGTTGCCGGCATCTTCGACCACGAAGCCCAGCGCCTCGAGACGCGCCTCAAGACCGGCGACGCGTACCGCCGACGGGCCCATATCCACGCCCCGCCGCGACTGGCCGAGGTCGAGCGGGACTCCGATGACGCGAATTTTCCGGGGGGAGACGTTGGTGGTTGTTGTCGCCATTCTTAGCTGTCAAGAACGCCACGAATTCACACGGATGTTCACGGATTTATTTTGATCCGTGTTAATCCGTGGCGTCGTTCCTCATGGATAAATCCTGGTCAGCGTGCGCGCGAACGGAATCGCTTCCCGCAGGTGCTCGATGCCGCAGATCCAGGTGACCACCCGCTCGATGCCCATGCCGAAGCCCGCGTGCGGCACGCCGCCGTACTTGCGCAGGTCGAGGTACCACTTGAACGCCTCTTCCGGCAGGCCGTGCTCGCGGATCCGCTTGAGCAGCAACTCGTAGGAGCCGATGCGCTGCGAGCCGCCGATGATCTCGCCATAGCCCTCAGGCGCCAGAACATCCACGCACAGCGCCGCCTCGGGCCGCTGCGGGTCGGGTTCCATGTAGAACGCCTTCACCGCCGCCGGATAGCGGTGCACCATGAGCGGCCGCCCGAACTTTGACGACAGATACGTCTCGTCGGGAGAGCCCAGATCGCCGCCCCACTCGAAGCGATTCTCCAGTTCGCCCTTGGCATTGCCCTCCTGCAGCATCTTCACCGCTTCGTCGTAGGTGATACGGGGGAAGGGCGTGTCGATTTTCTCCAGCGGCGCGAAGTTGCGACCGATGGTCTCCAGTTCCGGGCGGCGGCGCTCCAGCACGCGCTTGACGATAAAGGTGACGAACTCCTCCGCCAGGTTCATCAGGTCGTCGAGCGTGGCGTAGGCGATCTCCGGCTCGACCATCCAGAACTCGGTAAGGTGGCGGCGGGTCTTCGATTTCTCCGCGCGGAAGGTCGGCCCGAAGGAATAGACCTTGCCCAGCGCCATGGCGGTGGCCTCGATGTAGAGCTGGCCGGACTGGGTAAGGTAGGCCTCCTCGCCGAAGTAATCGACCGGGAAGAGCGTGCTCGTGCCTTCGCAGGC
>DATNJE010000323.1:0-5694 GCA_035604095.1 Terriglobales bacterium | reverse complement strand
GCGAGCTCTGCGCTCTCCGCGTCGAGGATGTGGACCTCGCCGGTGCCCTGGTGCGCGTGCGCCAGAGCGTGTGGCACGGGAAAATCCAAACCGTCAAGTCGCTAAAGGGCAACCGCGAATTTGCCATCTCCCCGGAGCTGGCGAAGCACTTGCGGGAGTACCTCAAAACGTGGCGACCGAACCAGCTAAATCTTCTCTTCGCTACGCAGAACGGAACACCGTGGGATGCGAACCTTCTGCGGAAGCGGAAATTTCACCCGCTGCTAAAGAGGCTCGGAATCCCGCGATGCGGCTTCCATGCCTTCAGGCACGGCAACAGCACCCTGCTCGATCAGTTGCACGTTCCCATGAAACTCCGTCAGGAGCGGCTCGGGCATTCCGATGCGCGGGTCACGATGGGATACACGCACCTGGTCGGGGAGGACGATCGCAAACTGGCGGCGCAACTGGGAAAGTTGCTATCAGTTGCACCTAAACTAAAAGCTACGGGCCTTGTGCCGGCAGCACAAAGCCCGTGGATACAGTGAGATTTTGGTTGCGGGGGGTGGATTTGAACCACCGACCTTTGGGTTATGAGCCCAACGAGCTACCAGACTGCTCCACCCCGCAGGGTCATCATAGCAAACGGAGCGGAAAATTGCAGCCTGCTGTCCTGGTAGCCCGCGGTTCGCCTTCGGTCGGTGCGCGCAATTACTTGTAGCGCAGCGAATCGCGGTATTCGCGGGCGACCGCTTCCAGAAAATCTTCGTTGTCGGGCTGCGGTTGGGCCGGCAGTTCGAGCTTCTGCGTGATGTGCTCCGCGATCCGCTTGGCGGTTGAGGTCCGTACCTCGGGCGCGAGATCCAGCCGGCGCGCCAGAAAGGTTTCGATCAGCACCAGCTCCGTGGTCGAGAGCTTCGCGACCGGGTAGACGGGCAATTGCGCTCCCGGCTTCAGGTTGAAGAAGAGCTCCCCGGCCTCCTCTTTCTTTTCGTGGACCACCACGGTGCCGGCCACGAAATCGCCCAGCCGCTTGCTCTTCTTGTTGAGGAACATGGTGACGCAGCCCACGGCGTACATTCCGGGAAGCTGGTCGACCACCCGCAGCAGGTTGCGGCTGATCGCCTCGAACGCGGTGATGGAGCGCCCGGTGTCCTTGATCACCCGGATCCCGGCGTGCCGCTTGCCGGGGGTCTGGCCCTGCCAGATGGTTTCGAAAAATGCGTAGTAGCCCCAGTACAGGCAGAACCACACCAAGATAAACACCGCCGCCGACCAGTTCCAGGCCGAGGGCCAGACTCGCCTCAGTTCGCCTCCCGTCACTACCAAGGCGATGAGTATCAGCACGACGTAGCCAATGAACTGCAGCAGGATGTCGAAGACGATGGCCAGGAAGCGGCTGCCGATGCCGGCCAGCGGAAACTCGATGGCGATCTGTTCCGGCGTGTCGATGGTAAGCTTGTCGAGCGAGTCCACCATGATCTCCACCCGCTGGCTGGAACGGCGTAAACAGCACTGGGACCGGCTGGAATGGCTGCTGGAGCAGACCCGCAGCCACGGCATCCGCGGGCTGTCGCGCGGTGAACTGCGGGAGTTGAGCCTGCTCTACCGCCAGTCGGCGGCCGACCTCTCGGTGCTGCGGGAGGATTCGGCCAGCCAGCAGTTGGCGCGTTACCTCAACCAATTGCTGGCCCGCGCCCACAATACCATCTATGCAGGGCGCAAATCGAGTGCCGCCGGAATCCTCCGCTTCTACCGCGACACCTACCCGCAGATCTTCCGCCAGACCTTCCGCTTCACCGCCACGGCCTTCGCGCTATTCGCGGGCGGGGCGGTGTTGGGAACGATCCTCACCGCGGTCCGTCCGGAATTCATGCATCAGGTGCTGGGACCGCGGATGGTGGAAACCATCGAGCAACACAAGATGTGGACCGAATCCGTGGTCAGCATGAAGCCGGTGGCATCGAGCGGCATCATGACCAACAACCTTTCGGTGGCTTTCGCCGCCTTTGCCGCGGGAATCACGGCGGGCCTGGGGACGGCTTATATGCTGATCTTCAACGGGCTGATGCTGGGGGTGATTGGCACAGCCTGCTGGCTGGGGGAGATGAGCCTGCCCTTGTGGAGCTTTGTCGCGCCGCATGGAGTTTTGGAACTGCCGGCAATTTTCATCGCCGGCGGCGCCGGGCTGATGATCGCCCATGGGCTGCTGTTTCCCGGAGTGCTGACGCGGCGCGACTCGCTCGCGCAGTCAGGAGCCACCGCTGTACGGCTGTTGCTGGGCGTTATTCCCATGCTGGTGGTTGCCGGAGTGATTGAAGGATTCCTGTCACCCTCGAGCCTGTCGGCGGCTACGAAGTTTCTCTTCGCAGGGGTGATGGCGGCGCTGCTGGTGAGCTATCTGCTTTCCCGGCCCAAGCCAGCTACAGCAGGCTCCGCTCCTTGACCATTAGATAGTGATTGAGCACCGCGGCAGAGAGCTCACCCGGAGCGATTTCCATTGCCAGTGCGCCGCGCTCGCGCAACTTTGCCAGGAGCAATTCCCGCCTCTGCACCATGTCCAGCGCCGCAACGGACTGAAACATTTCCTGCGGGTTTTCCGGACGGCGGACGGCCACGCGCCCAAGGTCCGGCTGGCCGATTACCATGAATAACACAAGATGCCGGGAGAGCAGGTGGCTGGCGCCTTCGACGACTTCTGGGGTCATGGCGGTTTCGGCGAGGTCGGTGATCCAGACGATCAGCGCGCGCCGCTTCTGCAATGCCAGCAGCATGCCGGCGGCGCGCAGGTGATCGGCTTCCGAGATCTCCGCTTCCACCAGGGCGAGCCGGTCCAGGATGTGGCGCAGGTGGGAGGCGCCGCGCCCGAGCGGCACGCGTTCGAGCGGACGGCGGCCGTAGGCCAGCAGACCGACGCGGTCGCCGGAGTAGATCGCCAGTTGGGCCAGCCCGAGGGCCGCGTTGGCGGCATAATCCATCTTGCTGAGTTCCTCGACCCGCGCCCGCAGCAGGCGGCCGGCATCGAGGACGATCCACACCGGCTGGCTGCGCTCCATCTGATGCAGCTTGGTGACCAGCTTGCCGCGGCGCGCCGTCGCGGTCCAGCAAATGTCGCGGAACTCGTCCCCCTCGCGGTACTCGCGCAGGCTTTCGAACTCGCGCCCCATGCCGCGCTGTCGCAGCAGGCGCTTCTCCAGCTCAATCTGGCGGCTGCGGGTCAGGTAGATGTTTTGGCGGCGAACCTCTTCGAGATTGGGAAAGATGCGGACAACCTGCCGCAGATCGGCCGTGCACCAGCGCTCGCAGATCTCCAGCACGCTGCCATAGCGCAGATAGGCTTTGCCGGCGCGGATATCGCCACGCTGCCCCGGGTGGATGCTGTAGCGGGCACGGCCTGGCCTGCCGGCCCCTGCGGTCAGTTCGAGAACCGCCACTTCGGCGCGAAGCGCGGCAGGCAGATCGTCGGTGATGCTGGCGCGCACCGCCACGCTGCCCTGGCTGGCGAGCTCGAGTTCGACCTGGCTGGTGGCGGCCAGCGAAGGCGCCGATAGCCAGCGCCGCTGCACGGTGAGCTGGCGCGGCTTGGGGAGCCACAAAAAGTCGGCGATCCACGCCAGCAGCAGCAGGCAATCCCAGGCCGCAACGCCGTAGAGAAAGGTGCGATTCCAGAATCCGGGGACGATCCACAGCAGCCCACATATAAAGAGGAAGAAGAAGCGGCGGCCAAAGCCAAATCCCAACCTGCCGCGCGCTAGACATGGCGCCGAGACCGTCGCCGGCACCAGGATGGTCTCGTTCACTTTGGCACCTCGACGGCGGCCAGCACTTCGGTGATGACGCGGTCGGTGTCCATGCCTTCGAGCTCGGCCTCGGGCTTGAGGATCATGCGATGGCGCAGCACCGGGAGCGCGGCGGCCTTGATGTCGTCGGGAATGAGGTAGTCGCGAGCGTCGATCGCCGCGACCGCCTTGGAGACGAGAAGCAGGCTAATGGCTGCGCGCGGGCTCGCGCCCAAAGCCAGCGCCGGCCAGTCGCGAGTGCGGCGGACCACTTCGGTGATGTAGCGGAACAGCGCCGCCTCCACCTTGACCTGTTGCAGTTCACGGCGGGCCTGCCGCAACAGATCGGTTTCGATCGGGACCAGGGCGAGCGCATCCAGATTGCGCGCGTCGAAACCGTTGTGATGGTTTTCGAGGATCTGCGCTTCCTGAGCCGCCTCCGGATACGCCACCTTGATCTTCAGCAGGAAACGATCGAGCTGCGCTTCCGGCAGCGGGTAGGTGCCTTCGAATTCCACCGGGTTCTGCGTGGCAAACACGGTGAACCACTCGGTGAGCGGATAGCGCACGCCGTCGATGGTGATCTGCCGCTCTTCCATCGCTTCGAGCAGCGCCGCCTGGGTGCGCGGAGGCATGCGGTTGATCTCGTCCACCAGCAGCAGGTCGGTAAATATCGGTCCACGATGCAGGGAAAACGTGCTGGTTGCCAGGTTCAGCACATTGCTGCCCAGGATGTCGGCGGGCATCAGGTCGCTGGTAGCCTGCACGCGCTGGAACTGGATCTGGAGGATCCGGGCGAGCAGCTTGACCACCAGCGTCTTGGCGATCCCGGGCACGCCTTCGATCAGCGCGTGGCCTCCGCAGAGCACTGCCATCAAGGTCTGGTCGACGAACTCCCGCTGCCCGACCACCGCCTTGGCCAGTTCCGAGCGCCCCTGCGACAGCAGGCGAGCCATAGCTTCCATCAGTTCTTCTCCTGAGCACGGGGGATGAGTTCGAGGTCGCGGGAGTAATCGTGGAGCGCCTGCACCAGTTCGACGGCTTCCTTCTCCCGCAGGCCGGGATCGCCCACGGCGCTTTCGCAGCGTGCCAGCGTGGCGGCGAAATCCGGGCGATCGTAGCGCAGGCGCTGGCTCGCCGCGCGCGCCATCTCCGCGGCCGTAGGATGGCCCGGGAGCCCCAGCCGCTTGGCCAGCAAGTACTGGAAGCGCTGGTATGAAACCTCTAGCGCAACCTGGGTGGCATGCGCGCTCTGGTACAGGCCGCCGAGCGTTTCCACGAATTCGAGCGGCGACAGCCGCGAAGGCTCAATCAGCGGACGCACCGGCCCACTGCGCCGCGAGAAGGTGAACAGCACCGCGAAAAGAAACAGTCCCGCCTGCGCGATCGCCCAGCGCAGCGGCGTATCCGACACCTGGGACCACGGTCCGGGACGTGAACCATGGAAATATTCGTCCCAGAAGATGCGGGTGCGGCTGGGATCGCCAACGGAGTTCAGGAACAACGCCAGGTTGCCGGTTTCACGCACGCCGGCGTTGGTCAGCGGGGTCGCCGCCGCCCACCAGATCACTTCCCCGGCGCCGAACTTGTACGAGACGACGACCGAGTCCTCGCCGCGGGCGTAGTGCACCACGTGCGCGAAGCTCCCCTTCCCCCAACGCGTCCAGGTGTTCAACTTGATCTCGCCACCGCGGGTGAGCGCGCTGGGAATCGCCGGCTGGAAGGTCTGCCAGCCACCCTTCATCGGATCGGATCGTTGCGTCTCGCCCTCGGGAAGCAGGTTTGCGCCGCTGACTCCCGTCGCCAGCACGCGCCCGCCCTTGGCCAGGAATCTCTGCACCGCCAGCTTGTGCTCGCGATCCATCTCCCACCGGGGCTCGGCGAGGATGAGCAGCGCGCCGGAACCGTCTTTTGGCAGATCGCGCGGCGGCTTCTC
>DATNJE010000322.1:0-13083 GCA_035604095.1 Terriglobales bacterium | reverse complement strand
GCGTTCGGCGGTGATCGTGCCGCTGTTTGCGCGCGGCAGCATCAGCGGGCTGGTGGAGGTCTTCTACGCCGCTCCCCGCGCCTTCGACGGCCGCGATGTGCTCACCCTGCGGCGCATGGCCGACCTGATCTCGGCCACGCTTTCGGCTCCGGAAGCGCCGCAGCCCAAGCCGCCCGTCCGGGGATCGAGCGCTCTCCCTCCTACGCCCATCATTCCACCCGCGCCGCGGACTGTGTCCAAGCCGGACCAGGTGGCCTGCCACGTCTGCGGGCACGGGAATCCGCCGGCGGCCAGCAGTTGCGAAAAATGCCAGGTTCCGCTCTCCGGACGTGCGTCCGCGCCGCCGCCAGCGAAGGCAGGTTCGATCGCGCGGGCTTCCGCCTCACCCGATGCGCACAGCGACGAGGCGCTGCCGTGGTTCACTTTGCGCTTGAACGCCAGCCCGCGCCTGCTGATCCTGATCGCCCTGATGCTCTTGCTGATAGGGATTTGGGGATGGCAGGAATATAAGTCGCGCGAGGCCAACGCGTCGCGCCCGGTGAGCACGACCTCCGCCATCGAGCCGCCGGCCAGCCGTTAACCGGGGGCTGCCCTGTTGTCCCCTTCGGGCACGTCACCATCGACCGTGATCCAGGTCACTGTGCTGCGTTCCGCAGCGCGCTAAAAAGACTTCTGCATTCAGAGATAAAGATATGATCTCCACTACCTCACAATATGCCTTGCGGGCCCTCACCCATATTGCGGCTCTGCCCGAAGGAACCACGGTGCTGAGCCGCGATCTGGCCGGGGCCACGCACGTTCCCCCCAATTATCTGTCCAAGGTGCTGTTGACGCTGCGCAATGCGGGATTCCTGCAATCGACGCGCGGCGCCGGTGGCGGCTATCGCCTCAACCGCGCGGCGGACACTATTTATCTGATCGATGTGGTGGAATTGTTCGAAGGATCAAAGGCCAAGCCCACCTGCCTGCTCAACAACCGGCCGTGCTCGAGCGAGACGCCCTGCAACGCCCACGGAGTGTGGAAAGAGCTGTCCATGGTGTACACCGGTTTTCTGGTGACCACCACGCTGGCGGCCCTGGCCGGCGCGACCAGCAATCCACTGGCTGCACCGGTCAGCCTGGAAAAGACGGAAGGCCGGGCCGTTCTCTCAGGCTGACCGGTTTTCTGTGTCCGGCTACTGCCCCTGTGCCTGCTGCTGCGATCCAACCTGCTTGGGCGTGCTCAGGTAGCCGCTGATCTGGCTCTTGTCTACCGACATCACCACCACCTCGTAGAGCTGGCGGTCGCGCCCGCTGTAGAACTGCATGGGCTCGAACATATTGCGGTCGCGCTTTTCGATGGTCCAGTCGTCGGAGGTCAGGTTGAGAGTGAAGCTTCCGCGCTTGGGATTGGTCTTCCTGAGCTGCATGGAGACGGTGGCCACGCGCGTGGGCCGCTTGCCCTTGGCCAGCGTGAACTCGAAATAGTTGCGGTCGCCGCGGCGCTTGAGCTGGTCCAGATCGTCGCGAGTGTGCGCGATCAGGCCGCTCTGCACCCCGAGGTCGCCGATGGTCTTCTCCAGCTTGGCCTTGGTGACTTCCAGGTCGCCGCGGGTGGCGCTGACGTCGGTGCGCACGCCCTCGATCTGCGCTTTCTGCGCCTTCTGCTCGGTGCGCACGCCCTCGAACTGCTGGTTCTGCTCCTGCTTGAGGCGGACTTCATAGGTCTTCTGCTCGCGGCGCAACTCGGCGGTGCGTTCGCGCAGGTGCTGCTCCGTCATGCCCACTTTTTCCGCCAGCGCGCTGGTGGCGGCGCGCATGGTGGAATCCTCGTTCTCGAGGCGATCGTCCATCTGCTTCAGCGCGGAGGTGTTGGCCGCCTGGGCGGTCTCCAGCCGAGCGATGCTGCCGTGCATGTCGTACATCAGCAGCAGTGCGGCTGCCAGAAACGCTCCGATCACCACCGGCAGCAGGATCTTCATAACCCCGGACGATGATTTTGTTTGGGAATCGCTTTCGAACATCATTGACTTGCCCCCTAGGCGCGATGGTGCGCTGCTTTCAAGGATGCAGCCGGGTTGCCATCGGTGGAGAACCAGGCGGGCGTTGCATCTTCGCGCAGCGGCAGGAGTTACACCGATAGTGAAATCGCGGGGCTGGCCTTTGGTAACGATGAAAAACTTACGCGAAGAGGGAAAGAAGGAACGGCTCTGAGCGGCGCGCAAAAAGCGCGGCAGATGGTAGCCCACGGCGTGAGCCGTGGGTCAAAAATGGAACAAGCCGCAAGCCCGCGTAGCGGGCGAAAGAAAGCTGGAGCCCCCACGAATTGTCTTCCCGAGCGAAGCGCGACGTGAGCCTGCGAGCGGAGCGCAAGTCGAGGGACAATGCCTTTGCCCTGCAGGTTGCGAGAAAGCCCAAATCGATATCGCTTTGAAAGGGCCCGGCTTCAGCCGGGCCGTGAACGCCCTCAAGATTGTCATCCTGAGGAAGCGCACCTGAGGCGAAAGCCGAGGGAGCGCGACGAAGGATCTTGGGGTTGTGTCCTCCTTTTACGCTGTTACTGGGACAAACAACACCGAGATTCCTCGCCTCGCCTTTGCTCGCAAGATCTCGCTCGGGCGGGCTCGGAATGACAATCCAATATATTTCTAACGGCACGACTGAAAGTCGTGCCCCTTCACCGACTCTTACTCCCCGGGCAGAACGGGCGCCCGCGGTGCTTCCAGCGCCAACTGCTCCCGCAACCGCAGGTGCTTCTCGCGGAAGTGCTTTTGGGCGCGCTCGCCCCAGGCGCGGACGAAATAATAGTTGAGCCCGGCGCCGATCGCGGAACTCACCAGCGGGATCAGCCGTCCCGCCCACTTCTCGACGATCTCCTTGCTGGCCTGGGCGGCGATGGCGCGGATCACCCGCGGCACGAACCGGTTCACCACTTCCTTCTCCACCAGTTCGCGGCTGATGTCCACGCCGGCGGCGCTGGCGGCGGCCATCCACAGCTCGGCCACTTCCTCGTCGGTGCTGAACTCGAAGCCGTAGATCAGGCTGAGCTTCTGCAACGTGCGAAACGTAATCACCGCCAGGAGGCTGAGGTCGGGCACCAGGGTGATGAGCCCGCCCAGCCCCATGCCCGCGCCCTCGGCCGCCGCCATCTTCATGCCCGCGCGGATGGTCTGGTCGGCAACCTCGTCCACCACCTCAATGGGCAGCGTGGCCATGCCGCGGAAGGTGGCGATGGGCAGCTCGTGCGCGGTGCGCAACTGGAAAAGATAGCGGTCGGGATCGACGCGCACCGTCTCGTAGGCGCGGGCGAATCCCTCCCGCAGAGCACCCTCGATGCGACGCGCGAGCCAGGAACGGGGCGGAGAGGACATCGGGTCTAGTCTACTCGAAGGCGGCAGCAGTTCGGACCAGCACTAATGGGGCTCGCGCTCTTCGCCGCTGCGAGCTCGATCAGCCTTCGCCTTCTTTGTGGCCATCGTGCGGTCCACCCACTCATCGGCCTTCTTTAGATCGGCAGCGTAAGCTGCCGCATCCCCGCAATGGATGTCGGCGCGCTCCCGATAGAGAAGATTCATGTAGGCCATGGCATCGTCGTAATCCGGACGAAGTTTGAGCGCTTTTGTAAGCTCTGCGATGCCTTCCTCGACATTGTCTTCGTTGGCCCTGCGTACATCCGTGCATGCGGGCTGGTTAATCAGTGGCGATGACATTTCCAAGTGCAATTCGGCCGTTCGCGCAATGCGCACCTTGTATGCCAAGGCCCAATCGATCACCCCCAAGGCGTAGTGTTCATCGGCGTCGTCAGGATCTCGTTCGATGGCGAGCTTGTGGTACTGCTTTGAATCCTCAAATTTCTTCATGTTGAAGTACAGCGAGGCGATTCCCTTGACAGCGTTCGACGCAGAAGGGGAATTCGGGTCCAGGTCCAGGACGCGTTTGTACTCTTGAATCGCTTGCTCTCCCATTTGGACGTTCTCAGCCGTTTCTGCGCCGGGGATGTATTGCTGAGCGAAGGCTGTAGCCAAGTAGAGATGCGCCACCGCAAGGTGCGGCTCCAAGGACGTGGCGTTCTTAAAATGTTCGATCGCCGTTTCGTACCTTGCCTGGCGGTATGCTTGCACGCCCAGATTTAGCTCATCACGGGCAGAGATTGGTTGCTGTGCCCAGGTAGGGCAACAGAGGAGCGAGAGCACTACTGTGAGTAGAAGCGCAGGTCCGCGCATTTGTTGAATGCCCCCTTTTAGGAGTCCTGTGCGGAACACACTGTATTAGACACCAGTAGCTGCGGACGGGGTCAGCAAAAACGCTTGCTGCGAGTTTATGAATTCCACGGCTCAGACGCGGGGCGGTTGACTCGTCTGTACCCGCGCCCTACGATGAGCGCTAACCTGTTCCCTATGCGAATCCGTCATCTTCGCGCTCTTGCCCTGATTGCAAGCCTGCTGGCGCTCCGAGCCTTCGCCGATGCCCCGGCGGCCAATCCGCAGCGCTACCTCAACGACGTCAAAGTACTCGCCGCGCCAGACATGGAAGGCCGTGGCGCCGGTACCAAGGGCATCGACCGTGCCGCGCACTATATCGAGCACGAATTCAAGGCGCTGGGCCTGGAGCCGGCGGGCAGTCAGTCGTATCTGCAACCGTTCACGGTCACCACCGGGGCGAAGCTGAAGGGCAAGAACGACCTGATCGTCCACGTCGGAAGCGTGGAGAAGAAACTGAAGCTGGGCGAAGATTACGTCCCGCTGAGCTTCTCTTCCGTCGGCACGGTGAGCGGCCCGGTGGTCTTCGCCGGATACGGCGCGACCGCCGACGAGTTCGGCTACGACGATTACGCCCACCTCGACGTGAAGGACAAGATCGTGGTGGTGCTGCGCTACGAGCCGGACAAGTTCGCAGAAAAATCGGGACAAGGTCGCACCCAGCACTCGCACCTGATCACCAAAGCCATCAACGCGCGCAATCACGGCGTCAAGGCAGTCATCCTGGTGAACGGCAAGATGGCGCCCAACGAGGAAGACCTGCTGCTCGAGTTCGGCAGCCTGGCGGGGCCGCGCGATGTCGGCATTCCCATGTTGCAGGCGAAGAACGCCGTGGTGGAGAGCTGGTTCAAGGAAGCCGGCAAGTCGCTGGCGGACTCACAGAAGGAGATTGACCGCGATCTGAAGCCGCGGTCGTTCGCGCTGCCGGACTCGCTGCGAGTCGCGCTCGACGTGGACATCGAGACGCTGCACGCGACGGTCAACAACGTGCTCGCCTACCTGCCGGGCAAGACGAGCGAGTACATCATCATCGGAGCGCACTACGATCACCTGGGCTACGGCAATGCCAGCTCGCTGGCGCCCTCCGAGATCGGCAAGATCCATCCTGGCGCCGACGACAACGCCTCGGGCACAGCCGGCGTGATGGAGCTGGCGCGCATCTTCACCCGGCGCGGCGAGCGCATACAGCGCGGCATCCTGTTCATGAGCTTCGCCGGAGAAGAGCTGGGGCTGCTCGGCTCCGCCGACTGGGTGAAAGAGCCGACGCGTCCCCTGGGCGACGCGGTCGCCATGATCAACATGGACATGATCGGGCGCATCCGCGACAACAAGGTGTACGTCGGCGGCGTGGGCACGGGCACGACGTTCAAGCCGCTGCTGGAGAAAGTCGCGGCGAAATACGATCTCAAGCTGGCCTATTCCGCCGGAGGCTATGCGGCCAGCGATCACACTTCGTTCGTGGTTAAGAGCGTTCCGTCGCTGTTCTTCTTCTCCGGCCTGCACGCGGATTATCACAAGCCCAGCGACACCTGGGAGAAAATTGACCCCACGGCGGCGGCCCGGCTGCTGGATCTGATCGCGGACGTGGCTGCGGGGCTGGCGTCGGCGCCCGAGCGGCCGCAGTTCGTGAAAGTTGAAGAGCCGCAGACCGGCGTGGCCGGGACGGGCGAAGTCCGCAGCTATGGTCCGTACTTCGGCTCGATCCCGGATTTCGGCGAGACGGAGAACGGCGTGAAGTTCGCCGACGTGCGTCCCGGCTCGGCAGCCGCAAAAGCCGGGCTGAAGGCCGGCGACGTGCTCGTCCAGTTCGGCGAAAGGCCGGTTAAGAACCTATACGATTTCACCGACGCCTTGCGGCGCAGCAAAGTGGGCGACGTGGTCGAGGTAAAAGTGCTGCGCGACGGCCAGCCGGTGACGGCGCGCGTGACGCTGGAGCAGAGGAAGTAGCAGAGCAGACAGACATGAGAAGCCAAGTCGCGGGCGCATTGTTGTTGTTGACGCTGGCCGGCGGGCTGCTGCTGGCCGGCGGCCAAGACAAGACCGATTCCGTGCTCCTTCCCGCCGAGCAGCGCCACCTGCGCAACGCGCGGCAGTTGACTTTCGGCGGACAGAACGCCGAGGCCTACTTTTCCGCCGACGACAAGCAGCTCATCTTCCAGCACGCGGGCGGCGAGGTGGCCTGCGATCAGATGTACATCATGCCGGTCAGCACGCCGGATGGCAGTCCGCCCACGCCGCGGCTGGTCAGCACCGGCAAGGGCCGCACCACCTGTGGATACTTCTTTCCCGCGGGCGACCGCATCCTTTATTCCTCCACGCACCTGGCCTCGCCGGAATGCCCGCCCAAGCCGGACTACTCTCATGGATACGTCTGGCCGGTCTATGCCGGGTACGACATCTTCACCGCGCGCCCGGACGGCAGCGATCTGAAGCGGCTGACCTCGGCACCCGGCTATGATGCGGAAGCCACCATCAGCCGCGACGGGAAGAAGATCGTCTTCACCTCGATGCGCGACGGCGATCTGGACATTTACACCATGAACGCCGACGGCTCGGGCGTGCGGCGGCTGACGAGCGAGCTGGGCTACGACGGCGGTCCGTTCTTCTCCGCCGACGGCAAGAAGATCGTCTACCGCGCCCACCATCCGCGCACGCCTGAGGAGATCGCCCGCTACCAAGACCTGCTGAAGCAAGGCGTCATCGAGCCCGCGAACTTCGAGATCTGGGTGATGGCCGCGGACGGCTCCCACAAGCGCCAAATCACTCACAACGGCGCCGCCAACTTCGCGCCCTTCTGGCATCCGGACGGCAAGCGCATCATCTTCGCTTCCAACATGGGCGAGCCCGGCAGCCGCAATTTCGATCTCTATATCATCAACGCGGACGGCAGCGGCCAGGAGCGGATCACCTTCCATCCCGACTTCGACGCCTTCCCCATGTTCAGCTCGGACGGGAAGAAACTGGTGTGGGCGTCAAACCGCTATGGCAAGCAGCCGCACGAGACCAACATCTTTATTGCGGATTGGGTGGAGTAGGCGGTTCCATAGTCGATATACCCTCCTGTCATCCTGAGCGAGGGAGGGCTCCCGCGCGTTCTATCCAGCGCGGGAAACCCGAGTCGAAGGATCTGGGTTGTCCTTTAGCGGGTGCAACAACTCCGAAAATGCCCTCGGCAGGTGCATACACCATATTGTAACAAAATGGTGTATGCTACTCCCGTGAGTCGGACCAATATCGACATCGACGAAGGCTTGATCCGCAAAGCGCGAAAACTCACCCGCCTCAAAAAGAAACGGCAGATCGTGGACAAAGCCCTGGAGTTGCTGGTCCGCTCCGAGAGCCGCAAAGGCATTCTTCGCTATTACGGGAGTGGCGTGTGGAAGGGCGACCTTAAAGCCTCGCGGAGAAATCGCGTTTGATCCTGGTGGATAGCTCCGTCTGGATCGATTTCTTCAGCTCTTCTCCCGGCCGCGGCGGCGCCGAGCTGCGCCGCATGATCGAGGAAGCCGAGCCCTTCGCGCTCACCGGAGTCGTCGTGGCCGAGGTCTTGCAGGGCCTCACCCGCGACGCGAGGCGCATTGAGCAATATCTGGCGCAGTGGGAGATGCTCGAACCCCGCGGCTTTGTGACCTACCGCGCGGCGGCAGCCATCTACCGGGCCGCGCGGGCAAAAGGCATCACTCCCACCACGATTGATGCTGTGATCGCAGCCATTGCTTTGGAGCACAAGGCTGGCGTGTTCACTCTCGACCAGGATTTTTCCAGAATCGCTCGTAGCACGGGCCTGGCGCTTTACAGGTTCTAGAGGGCCTGGTGTTCGCCCTGCCCTGTGCTAGCATCAACTGTTCTCCATGCCCGCAGGCAAACTCCAAATCGTGCCCCTGGGAGGTCTGGGCGAGTTCGGCATGAACTGCATGGCCTTCCGCTGGGGCGACGACATCATCGTCGTCGATGCCGGCATGATGTTCCCCGAGGCCGAGCTGCTGGGCGTGGACATCGTCGTCCCCGATATCACCTACCTCACCGACAACCGCGACAAAGTGCGCGCCATCGTGCTCACCCACGGCCACGAGGACCACATCGGGGCGCTGCCCTGGGTGCTGAGCGAACTGAACGTGCCGGTGTACGGCACCGAGTTCACGCTCGCCTACGTCGAGAACAAGCTGGAAGAGCACGGCCTGCTGGACGACGCCAAGCTGCTGGAGATCCGCGCCGGCGAGCGCGTGAAGATCGGGCCGTTCACCATCCACCCGATCCAGGTGACGCACAGCCTGGTGGATTGCGTGTCGCTAGCCATCCACACGCCGCTGGGAGTGGTGATCCATACCGGCGACTTCAAAGTCGATCCCACGCCCACCGACAACCGGCTCTTCGACCTGCACACCTTCGCCGAGTACGGCAAGAGCGGCGTGCTGGCGCTCTTCCAGGACTCGACCAACGTCGAGCGCACCGGCTACACGCCCAGCGAGCGCGCGGTGCGGCGGAAGTTCGAGGAAGTATTCGCGCGGGCCGAGCGGCGGCTGTTCATCTGCTGCTTCTCGTCGTCCATCCACCGCATGAAGCTCACCATCGACACCGCCTTCGAGAACAATCGCAAAGTGGCGCTGGTGGGGCGCTCGATGAACGAGTCGGCGGAGATCGCGCAGGACCTGGGATACATCGAAATTCCCGACGGCGTGCTGATCCATCCCGGGCAGATCAAGGACTTCCCGCCCGAGCGGGTGTGCGTGCTGATCAGCGGCAGCCAGGGCGAACCGATGTCGGCGCTCTCTCGCGCCGCCGTGGACGGCCACAAGCACGCGAAGATCGAGCGCGACGACACGGTGGTGCTCAGCTCGCGCATCATCCCCGGAAACGAGAAGGCCATCTACCGCATGATCGACCACCTCTACCGCCGCGAGGCGCTGGTGGTGTACGACGACGGATCGCAGCCGCCCATCCACGTCAGCGGCCACGCCAGCCAGGAGGAACTGAAGCTGATCATCAACCTGGTGAAGCCGCGGTACTTCATCCCTATCCATGGCGAGTACCGGCAACTCAGGCGGCACGGCGAGCTGGCGGCTTCGATGCACGGCGCCGTGGGCAAGGTGATCATGCTGGAAAGCGGCGACGTGCTGGAGTTCGACGAGCTGGGCGCGCGCAAGACGGGAGAAGTCGCGGTCGGACGTGTGTGCATTGATTCCGGCTCGCGGACGGACGTGGTCGAGGACCTGGTGATCCGCGACCGCCGCCTGCTGAGCGAAGACGGCATGGTGCTGGCCATCATCGCCATCAATAAGCTGAGTGGAAAAATCGAGTCAGTGCCCGAGATCGTGAGCCGCGGCTTTGCGCCCGCGGGAGCGGAGAACGGCTTCATGGACGAAGCTCGCCAGGTTGTGATCGAGACGCTGGAGCAGTCAAGCAAGGAAGAAAAGGGCGACTGGGGCGTGATGAAGGAGAAAATCCGTCAGGACCTGAAGCGCTACATCGCCAAGAACACGTCGCGCCGGCCGCTGATCATGCCGGTGATTTTGGAAATATAGTTTCGAGTTTCAGGTTTCAAGTTTCGAGCTGTCGATTGTAGAGATGCGTCTCTACTTCGGTGTTCGGAGGAAGCCATCGTCACCCTCGACGACATTCGGCAGGCGCAACAGCGGTTGCGCGGCGTGGCGGCGCGTACGCCGCTGGTCGCGTATGAAGAAGACGGCCGCCGGCTCTGGTTCAAGCCGGAGAGCTTTCAGCCCATCGGCTCCTTCAAGCTGCGCGGTGCCTATAACAAGATCGCGTCGCTTGCGGAGGACGAGCGGCGGCGCGGCGTCATCACCTACTCGAGCGGCAATCACGCGCAAGGGGTGGCGTATTCAGCGCGGGCGCTGGGCGCGAAGGCTGTGGTGGTAATGCCGCGCAAGGCGCCCGTCATCAAGATCGAAGCTACCAGAGCGCTGGGGGCGGAGATCGTGCCCGTCGGTCCGGCCAGCGGCGAACGCCAGGCCAAGGCGGAAGAACTGGCCGCCGAGTACGGCTACGTCATCATTCCACCGTTCAACGACGAGAAGATCATCGCCGGACAAGGCACCATCGGCCTCGAGATCCTAGAAGACCTGCCCGAGGTGGAACTGGTGCTGGTGCCCGTGGGTGGCGGAGGTCTCGCGAGCGGCGTGGCCACGGCGGTGAAGCAGCTTTGTCCAAAAGCGAAGGTCATTGGCGTGGAGCCGGAGCTGGCGGCGGATGCGCAGGCCAGCTTGCGCGCGGGCAAGATCGTGAGCTGGCCGGGCGAGAGGGTAGGACGCACGCTGGCCGACGGGCTGCGCACGCAACACGTGGGCGAAATTACTTTCGAGCACATCCGCCGCTACGTGGACGACATCATCACCGTCAGCGAGGATGAAATCCGCGAAGCCATGCGGCGGCTGGCGCTGGGCGCGCGTTTAGTGGCGGAGCCCAGCGGCGCGGTCGCGCCGGCGGCATTCTTCTTCCACGCCAATGAGCTGCCGCGTGCCGAGAAGACGGTGGCCATCATCAGCGGTGGCAGCGTCGAGCCGCAACTGCTGGCCTCGGTGCTCGATGGCGGCTGGCTGGAAGCCACCGTCAGCGCCGACTGAGTTCCGCCGCGGCGGTGTAGAATCTGTGGTCTTCTGGCCGCGACAAAATCCCCGACGTTTGGTCCCGAGGTTTGATCTGATGAAGCGTTTATCCCTGGGCGCGGCCGTGTGCATGCTGTTCGCCGTTTCGTATGCCAGCGCCCAAGTCGTCCCGCAGCGGCACAGCGTGCTGGCGCACAAGCCCGCCAAGCCGCCGGCAAAGTTTTTCCCTTATCCGATCTATGAGAGGACCCTGGGGAACGGGCTGCGCATCATGATTGTTCCCACGCCCGAGTTCAAGGACATGGTGACCTACGCCACGCCAGTCTTTGCCGGTTCGCGCAACGAGACGGAGAAGGGCAAGACCGGGCTGGCGCACCTGTTCGAGCACATCATGTTCCTCCACGAATACAACGGCGTTGCCGGCGGATATCAGGAAATGATGGACCGCCTGGGCTCTTACAACAACGCCTACACCACCTACGATATGACCTTCTACCATCCCTTCACCTTCGCGCAGAACCTGGTCGGACCAGTCGAGACCGCGCAGGGGCCGGCGCCGGGCGTGATCGAGCTGGAGGCCTCGCGCTTCAAGGGGCTGAAGATGGACCCGAAGACTTTCCAGGTGGAAGCCGGGGCGGTGCTGGGGGAGTATCGCCGGATTTATTCGTTTCCGGTGCAGAAGATGATCGAGCAGATGTCGCCGGTGGCTTTCCCCAATCATCCTTACGGTCACACCGTGATCGGCTATCTCGACGACGTGGAGAAGATGCCGCAGGTCTGGGATGCGGCCTGGCAGTTCTTCCATAACTATTACACGCCGAATGACGTCGCATTGATCGTGGTGGGCGACGTGGATCCGCACAAACTCTTTCCCGCAATCGAGAAGGCGTATGCCGACTGGAAGCCGGTGCCGGCCCCGAGGATTCCGACCCAGCTTGAGCCCAAAGAGCACCGGCCGGTGCACGTGGATTGGGATGCGGAGGTCGCGCCGCGGCTGGTGGTCGCCTATCACACGCCGGCGTTCAATCCGGGCACGCCAGAGTCGGCGGTCGCCCTGGTGCTGGATGAACTGCTGACCTCGCGCTCGGCGCCGCTCTACCAGAAGCTGCGTTATCAGAAGCAGTCGGTGACCTCGTTCGTCACAATCACCGCGCCGATCTCCACCGACCCGCACTGGATGCTGCTGAGCGCCGAGCTCAGCCTGGAACGCTTCCAGAAAGAGGGCACGAAGTACGTGGATGAGGTGCGCTACGACATCACCGGCGGTGCCGAGGCGCTGAAGAATTTCTCTCAGGATCCCAACGCGGACAAGACGCTGGAGGTGATCAAGAGCAAGGTCAAGAATGATTTTCTGGCGCAATGGGATACCACCGACCACATCGCGCAGAGCCTGGCCACGTTTTACCGCTTCAACCGCGATCCGCACGTGCTGGATGCGCTGCTGCAGCCGGTCGATGAGCTGCAGCCGGCGGACATCGATGACTACGCCGCCAAGTACTTCACGCGCGAGGGCCGGCTGGTGGGCACGCTGTGGCACGGCTCACCACCGCCGGAAGCCGCACCTAAGAAGACGGAGGCGCGGTGATGCGGAAGACAGTACTCGGTACTCAGTACTCGGTACTCAGTTTCCTGCTGGTGCTGGTTGGGGTGACGCTGTCGCCGGCGCAGCAGGCGACCAAGCATAAGCCGCCGGCTCCGCCTGAACTTCCGGCGAATGTGGTGACGCTGGCTTCGCCCTCGCCGTTGTATGAAGTGCAGATCATGGTGCGCGCCGGTTCGGCCGAGGACCCGCGGGGCAAAGAGGGCACCGCCAGCCTCGTGGGCAGGATGATGCTCGAGGGTGGCTTTGGCGATCCCAAGAACCCGGTCACGAAAGAAAAGCTGGCGGAGGTCACGCGTCCGTGGGGCGAGGCCGCGTATCCCCAGGTGCGCGTCGACAAGGAAGCGACCGTCTTCAGCATGACCGTGCCGCACGATGTTTTTCCGCAGTTTGTAGCACGGGTGCTGAAGCCGATGTTCACCCAGCCACTATTCTTACAAGCCGAGCTGGAGCGTGTCCGCAAGGAAGCGCTGGTCGGGATCCGGTCGAACTTGCGCTTCGAGCAGCAGGAGCAGCTCGGGTTGCTGGCGCTGGACGACTGGGTGCTCGGGGGCACGCCGCTCGCACATCTGGCGCAGGGCACCGTCGAAGGGCTGCAAGCAGTGACTCGCGACGATCTGCGAGGTTATTACAACATGCAGTACCAGGGCTTGAACATGTTTGTCGCTACCAGCATCAGCGA
>DATNJE010000321.1:0-8579 GCA_035604095.1 Terriglobales bacterium | reverse complement strand
ATGGCCGAATACCGCGCCGTCAGGCAACATCACTCGCTGGTGGAGATCTGCAAGAAGCCAGCGCTGGCCGCCGAGGTCACCATCACCGCCGCTGAGCGCCTGCGCGTGGACGCGGCCATCATCTTTGCCGACCTGCTGCTGCCGCTCGAAGTCATGGGCTTGCCATTCCATTTCGCCGCGGGCGAGGGGCCGGTGATCGAGAAGCCGCTGCGCGATGCCGCCGACGTGAACGCCCTGCGCACCGACCGCGCCGGTCAGTTGGGATACGTGGCGGAAGCCATCCGCCAGGTGGTGAAGCATTTCGGCGACAAGCTGCCGGTGATCGGCTTCTGCGGCGCGCCCTTCACGCTGGCCAGCTACATGATCGAGGGTGGCAGCTCGCGCAGCTACATCAACACCAAGCGCCTGATGTACCGCCAGCCCGCGGTCTGGGACGAGCTGATGTCGAAGCTGGCGGCCGTGCTCGGGGAGTACAGCGTGGAGCAGGTGCGCGCCGGCGCCGACGTGATGCAGGTCTTCGATAGCTGGGTGGGCTGCCTGAGCGTGGAGGACTATCGCAGCTACGTGCTGCCGCACGTCACCCAACTCGTCGGGCGCCTGCGGCAGACGGGCGTGCCCGTCATTTATTTCGGCACCGAGACCGCCACGCTGCTGCCGCACATGAAGGAGACCGGGGCGGACGTGATCGGCGTGGACTGGCGTATCCCGCTGGACGATGCGTGGAAGAGCCTCGGCTTTGCCGGTGCGGTACAGGGGAACCTCGATCCCGCGCTGCTCTTCGCCGACCACAAGATCCTGCGTGAGCGCACCTACGATGTGCTGCATCGGGCTGGCGGCCGCCCCGGACACATCTTTAATCTAGGGCACGGCATCCTGCCCGGTACGCCGGTGGAGAACGTGCTCGCGCTGGTGGATTTCGTCAAAGAGTACGCCGGCAGGACGGCTGTAACATCGAGGACTTGATGAGCCCACAAAGCAAGTCCGCCGTTCTCCTGCTGGCCCATGGCAGCCCCGACCGGGTAGACGAGATTCCCGAGTTCCTGCGCTACGTCACCGGCGGACGCCCGCTGCCGGAAGCCGTGGTGAAAGAAGTCCAGCACCGCTACGGCTTGATCGGCGCGTCGCCGCTCAAGCGCATCACGCTCAAGCAAGGCGAGCTGCTGGCGCGCGAGCTGAAACTGCCGGTATACGTGGGCATGCGCAACTGGCGTCCGCTCGTCGGTGACGTAGTTGCCGAAATGCAGCGGGCAGGCATCGCGCGCGCGGTCGCGATTTGTCTCGCGCCGCAGAATTCGCGCACCAGCGTCGGACTCTACCGCGAGGCGTTGCTCGGCGATTCCGGTACTGCGCCCTTTGAAGTCGATTTCGTGGACAACTGGCACGACCATCCGCTGCTGATCAAGGCCTTCGCCGAAAAACTCGCAGCCGGATGGAAGCGCGCCTGCGACGAGGCGGGCAGTCGCGTGCCCATCATCTTCACCGCGCACAGCGTGCCTGAACGCACCATCACCGAAGGCGATCCGTATGAGGCCCAAGCCAAAGAGACGGCGTCGCTGGTGGCGATGGAAGCGCCGCAGCTCACCCTCGACGACTGGCAGTTCGCCTTCCAGAGCCAGGGCATGTCGGGCGGCGCGTGGCTCGGCCCCACGGTCGAAGACACGATTCGCGGACTCAAAGCCAAGGGCCATCGCGCCGTCTTCCTGCAACCCATCGGGTTCCTGTGCGACCACGTGGAGGTGCTGTATGACATCGACATCGCCTTCCGCGAATTCGCCGCGAAGGAAGGCATGCGGCTGTGGCGTGCGGAGTCGCTGAACGAGTCACCCACGCTGATCGCGGCGCTCGCGGATGTGGCGCGTTCGCGGCTTGCGCCAGCCGGTGAGAAGAAACAGCAGATTGTGCAGATCGCGAGTCGCCAGTAGTCGGTCGCCAGTCGCCAGTAAGTCACCGATAAGGTATTCCGACCGGCGACTGGCTACCGGCGACTTCTCATGCTAAGAATCGCCATCATCGGCGGAGGCATCAGCGGGCTGAGCGCCGCGTTTCACCTGGAGCGCGCGCGGCGCGGCGGCGCCGACGTCCGCTACACGCTGTTCGAAGCGAGCGACCGCCTGGGCGGCGTGATGCGCACCGAGCGCGTCGAGGGCTGCCTGATCGAGGCCGGGCCCGATTCTTTCCTCTCGGAAAAACAATCCGCCGCCGAACTCTGCCGCGAGCTCGGCATCGCGGACCAACTGGTGGGCTCGAACGACGCGCATCGCCGCACTTACATCCTTGTCAAAGGCCGGCTGGTCGAGATGCCCGACGGGCTGCAGTTCATGGTGCCGACCAAGCTTTGGCCCACGGTCATGACGCCGCTGTTCTCCTGGGGAACCAAGCTGCGGATGGCGCGCGAGTTCTTCGCCAGACCGCACACGGCGAATGGCGACGAATCAGCGGCCACGTTTGTCGAGCGGCATTTTGGGCCGGAGGTGGTGGACCGCCTCGCCGATCCGCTGTTGGCGGGCGTCTACGGCGGCTCGGCCGAGCGGCTGAGCGTGCGCGCGGTGCTGCCACGCTTCCTCGACATGGAAGCGAAGTACGGCAGCCTGAGCCGCGCCATGCTGGCGGCCATGAAGAATCGTCCGGCCAACGGCGCGCGGCCGATCTTCACCTCGATGAAGGACGGCATGCAGCAACTGGTGGACGCCGTGGTTGCCCAACTCGATCCCGACGCGATTCGCACCGGCACGCGCATCAAGGCTCTCGGTCGCGAAGGAAGCGATTGGGTGGTTCTGCGGCAGGACTCGACCGCCTCCAGATTCGACCGCGTCATCATCGCCACGCCTGCCTACATCGCCGCCGGGCTGCTGCGCAGCGTCGAGCTGCGACTGGCCACCGTGCTGGGCGAGACCGCTTATAGTTCGTCCGTTACCGTGGCCCTGGGGTATGCTGCCGCCGGGTTCGACGGCCGCGGCGGCAAGCGCGAGGACGGTTTCGGCTTCCTCGTCCCACGCAGCGAAGGCAAGCGCCTGCTGGCCTGCACCTTCGTGCACAACAAGTTTCCCCACCGCGCGCCCGATGACCGTCTGCTGCTGCGCGTCTTCCTGGGCGGGTCGCACGATCCAGCGGTGCTTCAGATTCCGGATGAGGAGATTCTGCGCATCGTCTGCGTGGAACTGCGCCAGATCCTGGGCCTCACGGCCGAGCCGCGCTTCAGCCGCATCTATCGCTGGGAGCGCTCCATGGCGCAGTACGAGGTAAGGCATCTGGAACGCGTCGCCGAGATCGAGCGGCTGCGCGCCGCGCTGCCCGGGCTGGCGCTGGCCGGGAACGCCTATCGCGGCATTGGCGTACCAGACTGCATCAAGTCAGGCCTGGACGCGGCGGCCGAAGTCCTGCGCTCTTGAGCGTTCCAATCGCCTAAGTAGCGCCGCCGTCCCAGAGGCCGGCGCTTGTGATTACCCCGCCTGCATAGGCGTTCTAGTCCCTCCGATACCCTTGATTACCTTTGTGTCGGCAACAAAGCTGACCACCCCGTGTTAACACAAGTATGTGGGAACGCTTTATGACTAAGACCTCGCGGCTGATCCTGCTGATGGCAGGGACGTTCGTTTTCGCGGTGCTGGCGCTGGTTCTGGCCAATTCCCAGGACCACCCCGGCATGGCTGGCATGGACCACTCCAAGATGAACATGCCGGCGAACTCCGCTGACTCGCAGGAGATGGACCACACCATGCCTTCCATGTCCATCAAGCACATGGACATGGGCCCGCACATGAAGATGACCGAGCCGCGGCCGGCGAAGCCCGGCGACCAGGAGCGCGCCGACAAGATCGTGGCCGAGCTGCGGTCGTCGCTCGCCAAGTACCAGGACTACCACGCCGCGCTCGACGACGGTTTCAAGATCCACCTGCCCAACGTGAAGATGCCGATGAAGCACTTCACCAACTGGCACTATGCCGTCGAGGCCCAGTTCCGCTTCAATCCCGAGCACCCCACCTCGCTGCTCTACGAGCAGCACGGCGACACCTACAAGCTGATCGGCGCCATGTACACCGCGCCCAAACGCTACGGCGAAGACGACCTCGACAAGCGCGTCCCTTTGAGCGTCGCGCAGTGGCACGAGCACGTGAACCTGTGCCGGCCTCCCAAGGGCCAGGAGCGGGAGATGCGCTCACCGCAAGCGCGCTTCGGGCTGGCCGGCTCGATCGCAACCAAGGAAGAGTGCGAGGCCGCGCGCGGGACGTTCTATCCCATCATCTACAACTGGATGGTCCACGTTTATCCCTTTGAGAAGAACCCGCAGGATGTCTGGTCGATGGAGCGCCAGATGCCGGGACACCAGCACGGGGATTGATCGCTTTGTAGCTGTGCCGTCCCTGAGCCTGATAGCTCAAGAGAATGTCTCGTGCGAGATCACGTGTGAGGGCATGACTTCAGTCGTGCCGCTAGCCACCTCAAGAATTGTCATCCCGAGCGAAGCGCGAGGCAAGCTTGCGTGCCGAGCGCGAGTCGAGGGATCTTGGGGTTGTGTTTCGCGGCCATGTCCTCTGCCGCCTCCTAAGCATCGCGTTAGACCGACAAAACCAAGATTCCTCGCCTCGCCTTCAGTCGCAAAGCTCGCTCGGGCGGGCTCGGAATGACAACAAAAAAAACTTCAAGACGGCACGACTGAAGTCGTGCCCTGACACGTGATCTCTCACGAAGCAGGTTCTTTCTCTGCTCACTCCGTAAGGCCCGCGCTCATTTCACGCCGTTGGGATACAGCAGAATCTTGCTGGCTTCGCCCGTTCGCAGCCGCTCCATGCCCTTGGAGAAATCTTTCATCGAGAGGCGGTCGGTGATCACCGGGTGGAGGTCGAGCTTGCCGGCCTTGAGCAGGGCCTGCATCTGATACCAGGTCTGGTACATGCGTCGGCCGTTGATGCCCTGGATGGTGATGCCCTTAAAAATAATGTCTTCGGAGAAGTTCAACGACACCGGCTTCGAGGTGAGGCCGAGCAGCGAGATGCGTCCGCCGCGGCGCACGATGTCGAAGGCTGTTCGGATAGCGTCCGGATGCCCGGCCATCTCCAGCACTACATCCACCCCCAGCCCGCCGGTGCGGTCGAAGACGATCCGCTTCACGTCATCCTTGCTGGGATCGAGCACGTAGTCGGCCTTCATCTGCGTCGCGATCTTGCGCCGGTACGGGTTGACTTCGATGGCGAACACCGTGGTCGCGCCCACCGCGCGCGCCACCGCGATGGCGAACAGCCCAATGGGCCCGCAGCCGGTGATGGCGACTGTCCTAGCGGCGATCTCGCCCGCCAGCACCGAGTGGACGGCGTTGCCCAGCGGGTCGAGGATGGAGGCATACTCGTGCGGGATGGCCGGGTCGAGCTTCCAGATGTTCGACTCCGGGATGCGCACGTACTCGGCGAAGGCGCCGTCGGCGTCCACGCCGATGATCTTCACGTTCTGGCAGATGTGGGCTTCGCCGGTGCGGCACTGGTAGCACTTGCCGCAGTTGACATGCATCTCGGCGGAAACGAAATCGCCTTCCTTGACCGTGGTGACCTCGGCGCCCACCGCCGCCACCTCGCCGCAGAACTCGTGTCCGGGAATGAGCGGAGGATGGATGCGATGCTGCGCCCAGGGGTCCCAGTTGTAAATGTGCAGGTCGGTACCGCAGACCGAGGCGACCTTCACCCGCACCAGCACGTCGGTGAGACCGATCTCCGGGACCTTGACGTCACGGATATCGGCGCCGGGCGCGGCCTCGGATTTCACCACCGCCAGCATGGAGCTGGGCATCGGCAGACCTCAGATGGGCACGTCACATCAACGCGCAGCCCGAATTCTAGCACCCGGAACACGCAGGCGCGGCTTCTCCACGGTCTGTACCATCTGCGATAATCCTCGCCCATGAACATCGGCTTGTTCGGCGGGACGTTCGATCCGGTCCACAAAGGGCACCTGGCGGTGGCGCGCGCGGCGGCGGAGCGCTTCCAACTGGGCAAAGTGTATTTCATTCCCGCCAGCATGCCGCCGCACCGGCAGGAGGAGCGCATCACCGCATTCCACGACCGTTACGCCATGCTGGCGCTGGCGACCACGGGCGAGAAGAGATTCCTCCCATCGCTGGCCGAGCAGCCCTGGGAGCAGGATCACCTCAGCTTTACCATCGATACGATGCGCCGCTTCAAGCAGGCCGCGGGCAAGAGCGATCATCTTTTCTTCATCATCGGGATCGATGCTTTTCTGCAAGTGGCAAGCTGGCACCGCTCGGAAGAGTTGCTGCGCGAGATCGACTTCATCGTGGTGAGCCGGCCGGGGTTCTCCATGGCCGACGTGGCCGACGCGCTTCCCAAGTCGTTGCGGCCGCCGGCGGCAGTGGTGAAGGCGTTCCGGAAGTCCCCGGCCAAAGGGACGCTGGCGCTGCGCGACAGCATGATCCACATCCTCGACGAAGTGAAGTTCCCGGTTTCAGCCACCGAAGTGCGGCGCGCCGCGGCTGCCGGCAAGTCGCTGGCACGCTTCGTCGAGCCGCTGGTGGCCGAGTACATCAAGAAGATGGGCCTGTATAAGGCAGGAAGCAGGAAGCAGGAGGCAGGGGGTAGGAAGTAGGGACAGAAACAAAGAGACGCAGCCTGCTGCGTCTCTCGCTAAAATTGCGGGATGGTTAGGCGATTTGCCGGTTGTAGTGCTTCATGTCCTCGTCGAAGCTGTGGACGTCGGGCGAATCGTGATGGGGCCCGAGCACGAGCAGGGTCATATTGGCGAACGTGCTGACGATGCGGCCCTTGCGCAGTTCCTGTTCGATGCGGGCTATGGTGCGCCGGGAATGCTGGATCTTGAGCGGCCGCAAAAAGCCGTGCGGCAGCATTTCCACGCCAGCCTCGGCGTGGCCATTGCTGGGACGCCACTCCTTCAACGATACCTTCTTCTCGTGCGGGCTCATGGTTCGTATCCTGTTAGGAGCGACCTGGTTTTGCCGGGTCGGCACCTGGGAGTACGGAGCACGCATTTTGCCGTTGGACATGGTTTTGTAACTCATTGACAAATATATACTTGCATTTGACGAGTCACCCGGAAGTACATGTCCGGCGGGTAAGAACTTCCCACTTTTAGGGCAAAAGTTTACAGGCGGGCCAGGATTGTCCGGGAGGCTGAATGTCCCCGGATCGCGTCCAAGGGGGCGGGGTTAAGTTAAACTGGGGCGCGGCAGAAACCAACCAAATGAAATCCAGCGAGCTGCGGAAGCGGGTAGCGGAGGCGATCAGCGCCGCCCAGGCGAAGAAGGCGGAAGCGGTTACCGTCCTGCAGATGGACCAGGAGTCGCCTTCATTCACTGACTATTTCGTGATCGCCAGCGGCAGCAACCCGCGCCAGATCCAGGCCATCGCGGATGAGGTCGAAGAGCGGCTCGCCCGCGTGGGGCTCAATCCCACCAGCGTGGAAGGCTACCGCCAGGCGGAGTGGGTGCTGCTCGACTACGTGGATTTTGTGGTCCACGTGTTCTCGGAAAAAGCGAGAAAGTATTACGACCTGGAGCGGCTGTGGAAGTCGGCGGCGCGCCTCGAGCCCTCGGAACTGAAGCCGGCACGGAAACGGGCGGCGCGGCCGCGCTCGAATGCGCGAACCCGCAAGCGGGAGAAAGGGTAGCCGAATCGTCCGTGATCCTCCGTGCCCTCTGTGGTTAAATCTTCCCCGTGAAACTGAAAGTCGTCTGGATTGGCAAGACGAAGTCTGCGGCCATCAAGGCGCTGGCCGAGGAGTATCTCGACCGGCTGTCGCATTACGGCGACATCGAAGGCTCAGAGCTGGCGAACGAGGAAGCTTTGCTCAAGCTGGCGGAGTCGGCGAAAACGCCGCCCACGCTGGTTCTGCTCGATCAGCGCGGACGCCAGCTTACGTCGGAGGAGCTGGCCGAGATGCTGGACGCGCACCAGGTGCGCGGCACGCAGTCGCTGATCTTTGCCGTCGGCCCGGCGGACGGCTTCTCGCAGCAGGCGCGCCATGCGGCGAATCTGGTACTCTCGCTCGGCAAGATGACCCTGGCCCACGAGCTGGCGCGCGTGGTGCTGCTCGAACAGCTCTATCGAGGATTTACAATCATCAAGGGGCATCCGTATCACCGGGGGGATTAGAACGTTTCACGTTTCGTGTTTCACGTTTTAAGTCCAGTCGGGGCAAACGTGAAACCTGAAACGTGAAACGTGAAACCTGAAACGCGTATGCCAGATGTCCGTCGCGGACTGATCATCGTCAACACCGGGCCGGGAAAGGGCAAGACCACCGCGGCTATGGGCACGGCCCTGCGCGCCGTCGGGCAGGGGATGAAAGTCCTCATGCTGCAGTTCCTCAAGGGCTCGTGGCACTACGGCGAGCTGGACGCGGTGAAGGCCTTCGGCGACAACTTCATCATGAAGCAGATGGGGCGCGGCTTTGTGAAAGTGGGCGGCGCGGAGCCTGATCCCGCGGACGTGAAGATGGTGGAAGAAGCGTGGAACGAGTCGCGCGAGGCCATCCTTTCCGGCCAGTGGGACCTGGTGGTGCTGGACGAGATCAATTACGCCATCAGTTACGGTATGCTGGACCCGGCCAAGGTCGCC
>DATNJE010000320.1:0-5615 GCA_035604095.1 Terriglobales bacterium | reverse complement strand
GCTCACTTGGTTTTCATCACGTACACGCCATCCCAGTCCGCCGCCGGCCCCTCGCGGCGGTATTCGTGCGAGCGCTTGAGCAGCTCGTGCGAAGGCCCGTCGTCGGGATAGCGCGCCAGCAGCGCCTCAAAGCTTTCGATCGCCTCGTCCCAATGGCGCCGGCGATAAGCGGCCAGTGCGGCCGCGAACTGCGCCAGCAGGTCGGCATAGCGCGGCGCCTCGGAGGCAAACGCCAGCAATTCATAAAGGCTCACCGGCTGGAGCTTGCCCTTGACGCGGGTGTAGTCCAATTCGCGGCAGACGAATTGCGGGCTCACTTCGCGCCAGGTGACCTCGCTGATGATGATCCCGGTGCGGTACTCCTTGTTCAGGCCTTCGAGGCGCGACGCCAGGTTCACGGCATCGCCCATCACGGTCCAGGCCAGGCGTCGGTCCGAGCCCATGTTGCCGACGTTCACGACTCCCGTGTTGATCCCAATGCCGATGGTAAGCGGCTTGCGCCCCTCCGACTCCCACTTGCGGTTCAGCTCCTGGAGCCGTGCCTGCATGTCGAGGGCACAGGCGCAGGCGCGCTCGGCGTGGTCCTCCTGCGGGTAGGGTGAGCCCCAGAACGCCATGAGGGCATCGCCGATGTACTTGTCGAGCGTGCCCCAGCGCTTGAACAGGATGTCGGTCATCTCGCCGAGATATTCATTGAGCAGAAACACCAGCTCGTCCGGGCTCATGCCCTCCGCAATGGTGGTGAACGACCGGATGTCGGTGAACATGATGCTCAGCTCTTTGAGCTCGCCGCCGCGGCGGAAGTATTTCTTGGGGTCCTGCTCGATCAGGCTTATGACGCCGGGCGAGACGTATTGCGAGAACGTCTTGCGGATCTTACGCTTCTCGCGCTCCTCGAAAATCATGCGGAAGCTGGTAACGCCGGCATAGTTGGCGATCAGCACGCCCGCCGGCAGAACGAACAACAGCCACCAGCCCAGGTGCTTGAAGCCTTCGTAAACCGCTGTGCCAAAGACCAGCAGCGCCAGCATGGCCGATATAGTCGAGAACAGCGGTTTGCTGTGGGCGAAGACCGCGCCCATGCCCAGGCCCAGCACCAGGATGAAGCCCAGGTCCACCATCTCCTGGGTGAGCCCGCGGCGCAGGAAGCTGCGGCCGGGCTCGCCGGTGTGGAGCAGGTTGTCGATGGTGTTGGCGTGGACCTCCACGCCCATGGCGGCGGATTCGAAGGGCGTAGCGCGCAGGTCGCCGATGCCGAGCGCGGTGGCGCCGACCAGCACGATCCTGTCGCGATAGGCCTCCGCCGGAACCGCGCCGCTGATCACCTCCACCATCGAATACTGCGGATATGTCCTGTACGGTCCGGCATAGTTGATGAGCACCGTGCCGTTGCGCTCGGGGCGGAAGACGTGACGCCCGAGCTGGATGCTCTCCAGGCCGTTCTCCGCCATGAAGGCGACGGTGTCCTGGTCGGAGATCTGCTCGAACTCCTTCACCGCCTGGAAGGAGAGCGAGGGGAAGTAGTCCTGGTCCTGGTAGCGGACGATGAGCGGCTCGCGGCGATAGATGCCGTCGGCATCGGGGGTGGCGTTGAAGAAGCCATACGTCCTGGCGGCCTCGGCCAGCAGGCGGATGTTGGGCTCAATGCCCCACTCCACGTCGCCGGGCCAGGCCGCCTTCATGTCGAAATCGCGGCCGCTCTTGGTCACCTTTCGGATCTGCGGGAAAGCCTGCAGCGAAACCAGGTCGTAGTAATCCTGCGCCGCCTTGGGATCGGTGCCCTCGGTGCGCTCGCGGTCGAGGAAGATATGCCCCAGGATCACGTTGCCGGCGTTCTTCATCGATGCGGCGAAGATGGCATCATTGTCGCTGGTGCGCTCGAGGGCGCGGATCTTCTCCCGCGCCGCGGGATCTTTTCCCATCTCCGCCTGCAACCGCTGCAGCGCATCGAGAGCGGCGTTCTTCTCCGGGGTTGGAAAGTCGGCGTCGAAGGCGATGATGCGGGCGCCGCCGGCGTGCAGCCGGTCGATGAGCCGGGCATAGGCGTCGCGCGCCACCGGGAACGCGCCCAGCTTGCGCAAGGTGTTCTCGTCGATGGCCACGATGACGATTCGCGGATCGTGCGGACGCGGGCCGCGCATCTTGAAGCGGGTATCGAGCGAACGCAACTCGACCGTCTGCAGCAGCGAAAGCGCGCCGCGGTTGGCGCCCACGATCTCCACCCGCCAGAACACCAACAGCCCAGCCAGCGTCACCAAAGCCGAGATGAGCAGGTCTGTGCGCCCCAGCGACAGGCGCTTCAGCGCCATCTTCCAGTGCCATGCCCGCTTTGTGTGCGCCTTTTCCACCAGTTCCTCAGCGGCGCTTGCCGAACTTGTACACGAACGACACCCCAAACTGGCGCTCGTCGTAATCGGTGATGGGCGTCAGGAGACCAGACGTCGGAGGCACCAACAAGCACCCAGTGCCCGGTGCGCTGCAAGGAGGCGTCAGATAGAAGTAGCTGGCGCGATAGAACGAGAAGATTAAAACCGTGTTCTCGTCATTGCGCAGTTTGTAGGTGAGCGCCGCACGGTATGAAGGGCGGTTGTAGCCCGAGGGCCCGAAGATGGTGGCCGTGGTGGCGCGGTAGCCCGCTTCCATGATGAACCAGCGCGGCGCCTCCACCAAGACCGCCGCCGTGTCCAGGCGGTTGGAGTCGTAGGTCAGCAGGCAGGGGTCGGAGAGCAGCCCGGGTGTGCACACTGATTGCGGCGTCACATTCGGCTGGTGGCTCTGGCGCTCGAGTTCAAAGCGGAAGTTGGGATTGATGTGCCAGCCGCCCAGCTCGTAGAGCCCGCGCAGCGAGGCGTAGACGCGATGGGTTTGCGAGCTCTGCGTGGGGTCGATGTTGTCCACCATGTGCCGTAGTTCGTAGCCCACAGTGGCGTAGGTACGGTGGTAGGGCACGGTGAGTTCGGCAAACGGCATTTGCACAAACTGGTCGACGCAGGTGGTGGTGCTCTCCGTGGGCTGGGTGGCGACGCAGTTCGCTGCCGTCGGCCGCGTGCCCCGCACCTCGCGGTCGCGATAGCCGAACTCCAGCACCGCGCGCCGGTAGAACCCGAGGTCGTGCAGGATGAAGCGCACCTCCGGACCCCAGAGGACCGTCTCGTAGCCGGTGGGCGTCTCGGTGAGCTGGCTGCGCAGGTTGTTGTTGGATCGGCGGACGGTGCCGTCCAGAGTCAGGAAATGCGTCAGGTCGTAGGTGGCGCGAAAGATGCCGTCCTGCAGGTCGTTGATCTGGCGGGCGTTCATGGATGCGAAGTTGGGCTCGTAGCGCACGAACGAGCCGCGCAGCGTCAGCTTGTGCCAGCGATACGTCGCCTCTACGCGTCCGCCCCAATCCCCTTGCGTGCCACAGCCCGGCGCCGGCGCGCGCCTGTCGATCAAGGGACAGGGCGTGAAGCAAGGGCTAGGGCTAAGGGCCGGGTTTGACGGATCGCACGGCATAGGCAGCGTACCCAGTAACGGCGTGCGGGTATCGAAGTTGGTGAACGAGTAGGCGTACTCGGCGTTCACCCGCAGGCCCCAGGGGAACTGCAGCTTCAGATCGACACTGCCGACTTTGTTCTCCGCAGGATCCGGCGGCGCGCCGATCAGGCAGCCGCCCTGGTTGGGCTGAGTGGGATCGCACGGCAGCGGCAGCGTGCCGGGATTGTCCTTGCTGTAGGAGAAGTTGAATCCCAGGACGGCACGCTTGGTGGGTTTGTATTCCAGGCGGCTGCCCGCCACCGTGGCCAGATAGGGTCGGCCGAGGATGTTGTAATTCCAGATCGAGCCCCAGCGGTCGATGAACACGCCGCCCACGGTGGTCAGCTTCCAGCTATCGCCCAGCTTCCAGGAAGTATCCACGCCACGGATGTTCTGGTTGAAGGAGAGCGTCGAGAAGTTAACCAGGGCGTCACCAATGATGTACTCGTCGCGCGGGCCGTAGATGCGGAGGAAGCCCTTCTGCAGGCTATTGTGCTCGGGGTCGATGCTCTTGTCGTCGGTGGCGCGGAACATGGTGAGGAATTGCAGCCGCCGCGTCCCCATGAACCCGTGGTCGTAGAAGTAGTTGAATTCCGCCAGATTGTTCTCGCCCGGGATGTAGAACGACTTGGTGATGTCGCCGTTGAGCTGGGTGTAACGGGTCATCAGCCGCACTTCCCCCAACTCCTGGTCCTGGCCGGAGCCGGCCGCGTTGCCCAGCTCGAAGGTCGAAGCACTGGGCTTGGGCTGCTGCTCGGGCGGGGTTGCTGGCTGCGTCTGGAGCGGGTTCTGCGGCTGCTGCGGCTGGCCGGCGTCACTCGAAGACGGCGGAGGAGGATTCTGGGCGACCATCGTCGCCAGCACAATCATGCTGCACCAAAGGACTGCGAGCAATCGCATCGCACACCTATAGCCCAGGGCCCATCTCGACTGGAATGAGCTCTGTGGGTTGGACTTCAGGGGAAGGCTCATCCTGCGAAAGCGCCCGTAAACGGGCTCGTTCGGTATCCTCTTCAACTCTTGGGGTGACGCGCCGCATCAGGGTACATCAAAGAAGCAGGAAATCAAGCAAATTCAGCAGCTTGGGAAGCCAAAACCGCCGGAACCGGCGGCCCAGTCGCCTCATCTAAGCTGGCATGGCCCTTGAGGAATACAAGCGCAAACGACGCTTCGAGCAGACACCGGAACCTCCGCCGAAGCTGGGGAAGGCGTCGCAGCATCGCTTCGTGGTGCAGAAACACCGTGCGACGCGCCTGCACTACGATTTCCGCCTGGAGATGGAAGGAGTTCTCAAATCGTGGGCCGTCCCCAAGGGCCCGTCGCTCGACCCCGCCGACAAGCGCCTGGCCATGCAGGTGGAGGATCACCCGGTTTCATACCTGGATTTCGAAGGCATCATCCCCCCCGGCAACTACGGCGCGGGGACGGTGATGGTGTGGGATATCGGCACCTGGGAAGCCGAGGGCAATGCCTCGGAAATGCTGGCGAAAGGCGATCTCAAGTTCCGCCTCGACGGCAAAAAGCTCCAGGGCAGCTTCGTGCTCGCGCGCATGCGTTCGCGACGTCCGGGCAGCAAGGGGACGGAGTGGTTGCTCATCAAGCATCGCGACGAGAACGTCGTGCCCGGCTACAACATCGATGACTACGACTACTCGGTGCTGACCCAGCGCTCGCTCGACCAGATCGCCTCCGACGCCGGCTCGGCGGAGTGGCAGAGCAGCCGCGCCGTATCCAAGACCACCAAGAACGCCTGGCTCGCCGATACGCTCGCCAAGGTACGAAAAAAGAAAAACGCAGAGAACGCGGAGGGCGCAGAGGGAAGAAAATCAAGAACCAGAACCAAGACCCCGCCCGGCCGCGCCTTGTCACGCCAAAAGAAACAAGTAGACAATTCCTCTGCGTCCTCTGCGTCCTCCGCGGTTTTAAGTGGTCTTCCCGGCGCGGTGGAGGAGCCGATGCCCTCCGTCATCCACCCCATGCTGGCGACGCTGGTGGACAAGCCCTTCGATGACGACGAGTGGCTCTTCGAGATCAAGTGGGACGGCTATCGCGCGGTGGCGTTTCTCCAGGACGGCAAGGTCCGGCTGGTCTCGCGCAACCAG
>DATNJE010000319.1:0-5330 GCA_035604095.1 Terriglobales bacterium | reverse complement strand
TTCCGGGCGCGCGGGGCTGCGTTTTCTCGATCTTTCGCAGGACGAACAGCAGCATTTGTGGGACTGGGTGCGGCTGAATGGTTCCAGCCTGCAACCCGTGGTAAAGCCCGAGGAACGGGCTCCGGCTCTAGCTCCATCTCCGGTTCCGTTTCAGACATTTGTGATCGAACCCACCCCGCCGGTCCCGCTGCCCCCGGCGTTCACGGCCACGGTGGCGCAGCGTCTGTTTTCGGCCCTGGTCGATACCACGATAGTGCTGCTGGCCACTTCGATGTTCTTCGGCACCTTCCTGGTCTTCGCCCGCCATCTGCCCGCTTCGCGCTGGGCCTTGCCGATCGCCCTGGCGGTGCCGTTCGTATTCTGGGTTGTCTACCTGTGCGTATTCCTCGCCCATCCCCGGGGAACGCCGGGTACGCAGATGGCGGAAAATGGGATCGCGGCCGCGGCCGCCGGCCGGCCCGAGATGTTCGCCGTGGTGCCGCCCTCCCCGCTGGTCTCGGCCAGTTCGCGAGTCTTGAACTGGCTGGAAGCCTGCTGCGGCGGCGACCCGAGAATTCACCCCGACGCCCTGGCTACCCACGCTCGTTCCATCACCTCGGGCGTGGAGCCTGCGCACCCGGGCAGCCGGCTGCACCATTCCTGAATCGGTCCAGCGCGCCGCTCACCATTACCAAAGGCTTGGACCTGCCGCACCTCACCTGAAAATGCCGGTATGCTTTATCCTGAAGATGAGTAACTCTAGTTAGTAACTAGGTGACTCTTTGGTTAACCACGCGGGTGACCTCGGAGGCCGGGAACGGCAGTTTTTGCATTGCAATCGGGGCAGCAACTCTCTTACTATTCGATCCAGTTCCCCCCGAGAGTGACGCGGCTCCAGCTCCGGCCTGGCCCGAAGGTTCGCCGGCGTGTTGGTAACCGACATCTTGGATCGAGTGCAGGTATTAGGGAAAATGTTGAAACCACGCTTCGTCGCTCATCTCGTCCTGATCATAGGTATCGCGGTTCTGCTGCCGGCGAGCGCCGCAACGCGCTCGACCCGCTCCAACAAGAGCGCTTCTTCCGCGCGTATCACTGAGACCCCGCGCACGCAGAAGCACCTCGCCCGCCTGCGGCATACCCGCGCCACCCGCACCACCGCCCGCCGGCATCGCCGTTCCTACGAGCGTTTCTACACCAGCTCGTACGCCGACGACATCACCGAGGGCGACGTGATCGCGGGCGAGGATCCGGTGGTCCGCGCCGCCGCCATCGAGGCCCTGGGCAATATGAACGGCACGGTGGTGGCCGTCGATCCCGACAGCGGCCGGGTGCTGAGCATGGTCAATCAGAAGCTGGCGCTCTCGAGCGGTGCGCAGCCGTGCTCGACCATCAAGCTGACAGTAGCGCTGGCGGCTCTGAACGAACGCATCGTCGACAAGCACACCGAGGTCACGCTCGGCGCCCGCTCGCGCATGAACCTCACCGATGCCCTGGCGCACTCCAACAACGCGTATTTCGAAGCGCTGGGACGCCGGCTCGGGTTCGAGAAGGTCAGCTACTACGCGCATGAGTTCGGGCTGGGCGAGTTGGCCGGCTACAACATCGGCGGCGAGCACCTGGGCGTGTTCCCCAGCCAGGAACTGGCGTCCAAGGCCGGCGGCGTGGCCAAGATGTGCTCGTTCGGGGAAAGCATCTCCGTGACGCCGCTGCAACTGGGCGCGCTGGTGGCGGCCATAGCCAACGGCGGCACGCTCTTCTATCTGCAGCATCCCACGCGGCCGGAAGAAGTCGCGGGATTTGTGCCCAAGGTCAAGCGGCAGCTCGATATCGCCCCGCTCGTCCCCTCGATGGCGGATGGAATGGCAGGCGCGGTCGAGTACGGCACCGCGCGCAGCCTGCGCTACAACTTCAGCGAAGAACAGGTTTTGGGCAAGACCGGCACCTGCTCGCACGACGGCACCCGCTTCGGCTGGTTTGGGTCCTACGCCAAGACCAACTCCGGACGCATCGTGGTGGTGGTCTTCCTGCGCGGCGGGCGTCCCACCTTCGGGCCCAAGGCGGCGGAGATCGCCGGGCGCATGTACCGCAATCTCTACGACCACAACTTCTTCTCGCCCGCGACCAGCACCCACGCCAGCAGCACGCCGGGCATGCAAACCGTCGGCGCGGCGCAGTAAGACTGAATTTCAGATTTCTTCAGCAGGCCTCCGAGCGGAGGCCTTTCTTATTGCTGCAAGCAGGAATGATTCACCGCCGAGACGCTAAGATCGCCAAGGCTTCCGGCCCTCAAATCAAATGTCATTCTTCCGTCGAGCAAAGCGAGACGGGAGAATCTGACGGCAACGGCGGCGCAACCGGCTAGGGTAGTGCCCGCTATTCCGTCAGATCCTTGTTTCTTACCCGGCACTGCTCGCCAGCGGCGTTTTGAAGCGGCAGTGGGTGGCGCACAGCGGACTGGATCCCAAACACCACGTCTCGGGCTCCTCCGTCGAGCAGCAGGCCCGCATCAGCAAAGCCGGCAACCGCTCTATCTGCGCGCCGCGCTGTACATGCCGGCGCTGGTTGCCACCCAGCATGATCCCGCGCTGCGCGCCCTTTATCAGCGTCTCCTGGCCCGGGGCAAACCCAAGCTGCCGGCGCTGGTCGCGGTCATGCGCAAACGGTTGCACGCTGCCTGGGGCATGTTCCATCACGATCAACCCTATGACGGCGCCAAACTGTGTCCCCAAGGCTAGAAATAAAGAGAGAGGTTCTCTGCACTCTCCAGAGAGAAAAAACACTTGAAAATCGAGAGAGAATCTCCGCTCGCCTTCGGCTCGCGAAGGATGACATCTTCAGCGGTGCAGAGGCCTCGGCCGCGGGGGACCGGCTACACCCGCGTGATTTGCGGGAGGGCGTCAAAGTGAGCGTCACGGTCGTACAACGTAAGGGAATGCTGAAGCACGAGGGCTGCGATCCACAGGTCGTTGGTGGGGATAGGGGTCCCCTGCTTTCGTAGTTGCCGGTAAACGGTCGCGTAATGGTAGGTTGTCTGCTCGTCTGCGTAGAGGACACCGACCCCTGGCTTCAGCAGAAACCGCCGCAAGACGGCTTCGTTGCGCGGTCCCTGATTGCCCACTGCGAATCCGGCACGCAACTCGCCCACCACAATGAAGGGCAGCCAGACCGCGTCGGCAGCCTCGACCGTCTCAACCACCCGTGAGTCGCCCCGGCACAGGTCGGTGTAGCGATTGGTGTCGAGCGCCAGCCTCATCTCCACAACTCCTCGTCGACGGCGTCCTGCGCCGCCAGCGCGCGGTCGAAGGCACGATCCTTCCGCCAGGTTCCCGCAATGTCATGAAGATCGCGCTGCCGGCATGCGTCTCCGCTGACGCCGGCGCCACGGGCCAGCGCTTCAATCGTCACTTCGTTAAGGCTCTTGCCCTGCTCGCGCGCGCGGCGACGAAGCGCCGTGTCCAGGGTGTCTGGCACCTTGCGAATGGTGTATTGCATGCATTAATTGTAGGCAATGCAGGCACACGAAGCAAGCATTTTACGGGCTTAGGGTTATCGAACGTCGGAAGTGACGATTGAGGCGTTCCGCTTCGCGGCGGCGGCCTCATCCCTCTCCCGTGTCAGCTCCTTGACCGTCTCTTCCAGCTTCTGAACCTGGTCGGCCAGCGCCGCCAGGGCATCCGACAGTGGATCTCGGATTTCTTTCGGATCGGTGATTACCACCCGCTTCCCATCGCGAAAGATGATGTGCCCGGGGACGCCCACGATGGTGGAATTGTCCGGGACATCGTTCAGCACCACCGATCCCGCGCCCACGCGGCAGTTCTCGCCGAGGGTGATGTTGCCCAGGATCTTGGCTCCGCCTCCCACGACTACGTTGTTGCCAAGCGTTGGGTGCCGCTTGCCTTTTTCCTTGCCGGTTCCGCCCAGGGTCACGCCCTGGTAGAGGGTGACGTCATCCCCGATGATGCTGGTTTCGCCGATGACCACGCCCATGCCGTGATCGATAAAGAAGCGGCGGCCGATCTGCGCCCCGGGATGGATCTCGATCCCCGTCAGCAGGCGCGAGCCTTGCGACAGGAAACGCGCCAGCAACCGCAGGCGGTGTGTCCATAGCCAGTGGTTTATCCGATGCGCCCACAAGGCGTGCAGGCCCGGGTAACAGAGAAGGACTTCGATCCAGGACTTGGCCGCGGGATCCCGGTCAAAGACCGAGGCCACATACTCGCGAGCCGACTTGAGTAAGCCTGCCATAGCTCAAACCAGCACAGCTTCCATCCGCTGCGCTTCCTCCCGCAGAGCCTGGAAAAGGATGCTGCTCAGGTAGCGCTCTCCGAAATCGGGCACCACCACGACGATCAGCTTGCCGGCGTTCTCCGGCCGGCGCGCCACCGCAACCGCGGCCTGCACGGCGGCCCCGGACGAGATGCCCACCAGCAGGCCCTCTTCCTGCACCAGGCGGCGAGCCATCACAATAGCATCTTCGCTCGAAACCTGGATGATCTCGTCGATGAAATCCGTCCGCAGCACTTCCGGCACAAAGCCGGCGCCGATGCCCTGGATCTTGTGCGGGCTGTGCTGTCCCCCGGCGAGTACCGGACTCTCGGTGGGCTCGACGGCAATCACTTTGAACCCCGGCTTCTTCGGCCGGATGTATTCGGTGACGCCGGTCAGCGTCCCGCCAGTCCCCACCCCGGAGACGAGGATATCGACCTTGCCATCGGTATCCTCCCAGATCTCGGGCCCGGTGGTTTCGAAGTGGATCTTCGGATTAGCGGGATTAGCGAACTGCTGCAGGATCAAGCCGTCTGGAGTCTGGGCCAGGATTTCCTCGGCCTTGGCCATGGCTCCCTTCATGCCCTTCGAGCCGGGGGTGAGGACAAGCTCCGCTCCGAAGGCCCGCAACAGGATGCGGCGCTCCATGCTCATGGTGTCGGGCATGGTCAGGATCAGGCGGTAGCCCTTCACCGCAGCCACAAAGGCAAGGGCAATGCCGGTGTTGCCGCTGGTCGGTTCGATGAGCACGGTCTTTCCCGGGCGGATCTTGCCCGCCTGTTCGGCCGCCGCAATCATGCTGGCGCCGATGCGGTCCTTGACGCTGTTACAGGGATTGAAGCTCTCCAGCTTGGCGGCCACCGTGGCCCGGCAGCCGGCGGTCACCTTGTTCAGTTGGACCAGCGGGGTGTGTCCGATCAATTCCGTGATGTCGCGGGCTATCTTCAAGGTATGACTCCTTACGTGATCCGCTCGAAGTTGTATCCGGCGGCGGTGAGCGCCGCGCTCAGCTCATTGGCATGGTTGAGGTCACGGGCTTCCATGGTGAGGTCGATGAGGGTGTGGCCCAGCCGCGCGCCGTA
>DATNJE010000318.1:0-4213 GCA_035604095.1 Terriglobales bacterium | reverse complement strand
AACCACGAGTTCGAGAAGGCGCGCTTCTACTCGGACGAAGAGCGCAAGGAGCGCGAGAACCTGCGCGCCCTGCGCGAAAAATATCACCTCGACGACTCCACCACCGGCGTGGTGGGACGCGAAGACATCGAGGAAGTGGTTTCGCGCTGGACGGGCGTGCCCATCACCTCGATCAAGGAAGAAGAATCGCAGAAGCTGCTGCGCATCGAGGAAGAGCTGCACAAGCGCGTGATCTCGCAGGACAAGGCGATCACCGCCCTGGCCCGCGCCATCCGCCGCTCCCGCGCCGGCCTCAAGAACCCGAACCGGCCAGTGGGCTCGTTCCTGTTCCTCGGCCCCACGGGCGTGGGCAAGACGGAAGTCGCCCGGACGCTCGCGCATTTCCTGTTCGGCAGCGAGAAGTCGCTGATCCGCTTCGATATGTCCGAATTCATGGAGAAGCACTCGGTTTCCAAGCTGATCGGCTCGCCTCCGGGATATGTGGGATACGAGGAAGGCGGCCAGCTCACTGAGCGCGTTAAGCGCGCGCCCTACTCGGTGGTGCTGCTGGACGAAATCGAGAAGGCGCATCCGGACGTGTTCAACATCCTGCTGCAGGTGTTCGAAGACGGCCAGCTCACCGACGGGCTGGGCAACACCGTGGACTTCAAGAACACCATCCTGGTGATGACCTCCAACATCGGGGCGCGCCACCTGATGAAGCGCACCGGCCTGGGCTTCCAGAGCGACAGGGAAGAGGCCATCTCCGACAAGGTCGAGGACATGGTGAAGAACGAGGTGAAGCGTACCTTCAACCCCGAGTTCCTGAACCGCCTCGATGAAGTCATCCTGTTCAACGCGCTGACCGAGCAGGACCTCATTCAGATCGTGGAGCTGATGGTCACCCAGCTCAACCAGAACCTGGCGCAGCGCCACATCACGGTCACGGTGACGGAGGAAGCGCGCAAGTGGATCCTCGACAAGACGGTCACCGACCGCAGCTATGGCGCGCGTCCGCTGCGCCGCGCCCTGCAGAAGTACATCGAGGACCCGTTCTCGGAAGCGCTCATCCAGGGCTCGATCACTACTCGCCCGGCGTTCCTCGAGGTCTACCTCGAGAACGGTCGGCTGTTCTACCGCCAGGTCGGGGAAGGCGCCGAACAGCACGAGGGCGTGCTGCTGTACAGCTAGCAGTCAGCAGTCAGCCGTCAGCGAAAGCTGGCGGCTTTGTTTTTGCGTAAGGCTCACGAGGGGAGGGGTGCACCGCACGTCGTGCCTCAATCGCGAGACATGCTTCGTGCGAGATCACGTGTCAGGGCACGAGTTCACTCATGCCGTTGCTTGGCCCCCTAGTACGGCTTTAGCCCCTGCACATCTCGAACGCCTCCATCAAGGGCTAAAGCCCGCTTCTATAGCAGCCCAAACGGCACGGCTGAAGCCGTGCCCTGACACGTGATCCCCACGAAACATGAGTCGCGAGTTCTCAAGCCACGCTCTTCGTTACTCTTTCGCGCGGCACAGCTCGGCCACTGCCGCCTGCGTGCGCTCCGCCAGAGCATCCAAATCACCCTTTGTATATCCCGCCACCGGAATGGCGTCGCCGATAATCAACTGCAACGGCCCGGGACGCAGGTGCGCCGAACCTCTGGGAAAAGCCTTGTACGTGCCCAGGATCGCCACCGGCACCACGTCTACCTGCGCTTCGATAGCCACATAGAACGTGCAGCGGCGGAACGGCTGCATCTCTCCGGTAGGCGAGCGCTCGCCTTCGGGAAAGACCACCAGCGGCAAACCCCGCCGCAAGGTTTGCACCGCCTCCCGCAGCGCGCGGCGCGAGAGCGCGACGCTCTCCGGATCGATCATTAGTTGTCCCGCGGCGCTCAGGTGCCATCCCACCAGCGGCACCCGGAACACCAGCCGGTGCGCGATGATGCGGAACTGGAACGGCAGGTAGCGGTAGAGCACGGGGATGTCGAGCGCGGAGAGATGGTTGGCGGCGTAAATGCGCGGGCGGCTGAGGTCGAGGCGTTCCAGGCCGGTCACCGTAACCGGCATGCCGTAGAGCCGGAGTAGCACCCCCGCCCAGAACGCCACCATGCGGTGCTGCGCTCGGCCGCTCCGGTCGAGGAGCGCCGCGGCCAATGAGATCGGCTCCACGAGCAGGGTAAACAGGATGGTCAGCGGCCAGTAGACCAGCGCCGAGCGCAACCGGCTCAACAGCTCACGGATTCGTGCGCCCGCGCTCAGGTCCGCTTGCGCGCCGTTCTCGCGCCGCGCCGCTCGGAACCGTCGCTGCCAGCGATGATGGAGCGCAGCACGCGTGCCAGCTCCCGTCCGGCGGTGCGCAGTTCGTCGCGATGGTGCAGGGAGAGCTCGCTCAGCAGCCGTTCTCCCTTTGGGGTCAGGTGGATGGTCACCTGCCGGCGATCGACGCCGTCGCGCTCGCGCTGCGCCAGCCCGTGGGCGACCGAACGGTCAATCAGTTCCACCGCGCTGTGGTGCCGGATCTGCAGCCGCTCCGCCACCGCGCGGATGCTGGGCTTGATCCCCTCGGGAAGGCCGCGGATGGCCAGCAGCAACTGGTGCTGCTGCGGGTCGATGCCGACGGCGCGAGCGGCCTCCTGGCTGAAGGTCAGGAACTTCCGGATCTGGTACCGGAATTCGGCCAGGGCTTGATAATCCACGCTGGGGGCTGGCTTCGGCACGGCGTAGATTCTTACCCCATTGACCACCGGAATGCAATCGCGCGGATTGTTTTTTGCCCGCCCTTACCCAGCATTTAGAATCGTAGGTTCCCCTAAGGCTTGCGACGGCGTCCGGGCGGGGTCCCCGGCAAACCCGGTTTTGGTTTGCTGGGGTGAGGGCGGAGGCAGAGGGTTGATCAAGCGATACACACGGCCGGAGATGGGCAGCATCTGGAGCGACGAGAACAAGTTCCGCACCTGGCTGCGGGTGGAGATCGCCGCCACCGAAACTCTCGCCGAAGCCGGACTGGTACCGAAGAAGGCTGCCGCAGCCATTCGCCGCAAAGGGAATTTCGACCTCGAGCGCATCGCCCAGCTCGAGGCCGAGGTGAAGCACGACGTGGTCGCCTTCACCACCGCGGTCGCGGAAAAAATCGGCCCGGAATCGCGCTGGCTGCACTTCGGCCTCACTTCCAACGACGTGGTGGATACCGCCCAGTCGCTTCAGGTGCAAGCGGCTTCCACCCTGATCCGCGAAAGCCTCGTGCGCCTGCGGACCGTGCTCCACCGGCGCGCACACGAGTTCCAACACACCCCCATGATCGGGCGCACGCACGGCGTCCACGCCGAGCCCATCACCTTCGGCCTGAAGCTGGCCAACTGGTACTCGGAGGTCGAGCGCGACCTCGCGCGCTTCGAGCGCGCCGCGGAAGAAATGCGCGTCGGCAAGCTCTCCGGCGCGGTGGGCAGCGCTGCACACCTCGATCCGGAGCTAGAAGAAAAGATCTGTGAACGCCTGGGGTTGAAGGCCGCGCCAGTGAGTTCGCAGGTGATCCAGCGCGACCGGCACGCCTACTATGTGGCGACACTGGCGGTCATCGCCTGCACGCTCGACAACATTGCCACCGAGATGCGCCACCTGCAGCGCACCGAAGTCCGCGAGGCGGAAGAGTTCTTCAGCGAGAAGCAGAAGGGCTCATCGGCCATGCCGCACAAGCGCAACCCGGTGAACTGGGAGCAGATCAATGGTCTGGCACGCGTGGTACGCGCCAACGCGCAGGCGGCATTCGAGAACGTAGCGCTGTGGCACGAGCGCGACATCTCGCACTCCTCGGTCGAGCGGGTAATCCTGCCCGATTCGACCATCCTGGTGGATTACATGCTGCACAAAGCGGTCGGCCTGCTTGAAACCGAACTTGTCTACCCCGAGCGCATGAGGGCAAATCTGGAAAGCACGGGCGGGCTGGTGTTCAGCGGACAGCTCCTGCTCGACCTCGCCGAAGCCGGCATGCCGCGCGAAGACGCCTATCGTCTGGTGCAGAGCCACGCCATGCGCGCCTGGAACGATGGGCTGAACTTCCGCGAGCTGGTGTTGAAAGACAAAGAGATCACGACGCGCATCCCGCGCAACAAGATTGAGCACGCCTTCGACCTCGGCCGCCAGTTGCGTAACGTGGACAAGATTTTCGCACGGGTGTTCGGGAATGTTGAAAGACGCAAACGACGAATCAAGGTAACGAATTAGCCTATTTTGATCCGCGTTCATCCGC
>DATNJE010000317.1:0-8660 GCA_035604095.1 Terriglobales bacterium | reverse complement strand
CTGCCGCCGTCCATCCCCGCGAGCACTACCTGAATGTGGATTACGGCATCCGCTCGTGGCTGCTCACCACCGACCACAAGCGCATCGCCATCCTGTACATGATGTCCGTCACGGTCATGTTCTTCATCGGCGGGATCTTCGCCACGCTCATCCGCCTCGAGCTGATGACCCCGGCCGGCGATCTGGTGACCTCGGACACCTACAACAAGCTGTTCACCATGCACGGCATCGTCATGGTTTTCTTTTTCCTGATCCCGTCGGTACCGGCGGTGATCGGCAATTTTGTGCTGCCCATGATGGTGGGCGCGCGCGATATGGCGTTCCCCAAGATCAACCTGCTGAGCTGGTACCTGTACGTGATCGGGGCGGGAATCACGTTGTACTGCATCACTATCGGCGGGGTGGACACGGGCTGGACCTTCTATACGCCGTTCAGCACCACCTACTCCAATACCTACGTCTTCGGCTCGATCGTGGGCATCCTCTTCGCCGGGTTCTCGTCCATCTTTACCGGGCTGAACTTTATCGCCACCATCCACAAGCTGCGCGCGCCGGGGCTGACCTGGCGGCGGATGCAACTGTTCCTCTGGTCCAACTACGCTACCGGCGTCATCATGATCCTGGGCACGCCGGTGGTGGCCATCGCGCTGATCCTGGTGGCGGTGGAGCGGGTGTGGCACATCGGCATCTTCAACCCCGCGCTGGGCGGCGATCCGGTGCTGTTCCAGCACCTGTTCTGGTTCTACTCCCACCCCGCCGTGTACATCATGGTGTTGCCGGCGATGGGAGTGGTCAGCGAACTGGTGTCGACATTTTCCCGCAAGCGCGTCTTCGGCTATGAATTCGTAGCCGCGGCGTCGATCGCCATCGCCGTGTTTGGCTTCCTGGTGTGGGGCCACCACATGTTCGTGGCCGGGATCTCCCTCTATTCGGCGCTGCTGTTTTCCGTCATGAGCTACCTGGTGGCGATCCCGTCAGCGGTCAAGGTCTTCAACTGGACCGCTACCTTATATAAGGGCGCCATCTCCTACCGCACGCCCATGCTCTACGCCTTCGGCTTCATCGGGCTGTTCACCATGGGCGGGCTCACGGGATTGTTTGTGGCGGCGCTGGGCGTGGACATCCACGTCACCGACACGTATTTCGTGGTCGCGCACTTCCACTACATCATGGTCGGCGGAACGGTGATGGCTTACCTGGGCGCCATCCACTACTGGTGGCCCAAGATGTTCGGGCGGATGTATCCCGAAGGCTGGGCCAAGCTCTCGGCGGGTATCATCTTTATCGGCTTCAACGTCACCTTCTTCCCGCAGTTCCTGCTGGGATACCTGGGGATGCCGCGGCGCTATCACGCCTACGCGCCGGAGTTCCAGGTGCTGAACGTGATGTCCACCGCCGGCGCGTCCATCCTTGCGGTGGGATACATGCTGCCGCTGATCTACCTGCTCTGGTCGCTGCGCTACGGTGAGATCGCGCCCGCGAATCCGTGGGGCTCGACTGGACTCGAGTGGCAGACCACATCGCCACCGCCGACGCACAATTTTGAGGAGACGCCTGTCGTGACCGAAGAAGCCTACGCTTACGACAAGCATCCGGAGATGGAATTTGTCGCATAGCACGGAAGCCGGCGCGGTTCACCATTCAGCGTTGCAAGTGCCGTATCGCGACCTGGACCAGCAGCGCGAGACCGCCACGCTGGGCATGTTCGTCTTCCTGCTCACCGAGCTCATGATGTTCGGCGGGTTGTTCTGCGCTTACCTGGTCTACCGCACGCTCTATTTCCCGTCGTTCCTGGAAGGCAGCAAGCACATGGACCTGGCCATCGGGGCGGTGAACACCGCCGTGCTGATCTGCAGCAGCCTGACCATGGCGCTCGGCGTCCAAGCTGCGCAGAAGGGACGCAGCAAGGCCATCGTGCCCTGGATGGCCGTCACTCTCTTGTTCGGCTGCACGTTCCTGGTGCTGAAAGGGGTGGAGTACTACCAGCACTGGCGCGCGCATGAGGTCCCAGGCTTGGGCTTTGACCTCGTCTCCAGCGCGGCGGGGGTGGACGTCAGCAAAGTACAGCTCTTTTTCGTGCTCTACTTCATCATGACCGGGCTGCACGCGCTGCACATGGTGATCGGCATTGGCCTGGTCACGTGGATCACGATTTGCGCTGGGAAGGGCCGCTATACCGAGGGGTATCACAACCCCGTAGAGAACGTAGGACTCTACTGGCACTTCGTGGATCTGGTGTGGATCTATCTGTTCCCGCTCTTATACCTGATCAGCCGGACGCATACCTGATATGGCAGAGCACACCGTTCCGAAGAAGATTTACGTAGTCATCTGGGCCACGCTGCTGGCCATGACGCTGATCACCACGCTGGTGGCCTTCGTGGACCTGGGCCGCTTCAACACCGTAGTGGCGCTGGCCATCGCGACGTTCAAAGCGTCGCTGGTGGTGCTCTTCTTCATGGGCGCCAAGTACACGCCGCGGCTGACGCGCGTGGTGATCATCTGCGGCATTTTTTTCCTGGGGCTGCTGCTGGCCTTCAGCATGGCCGATTACCTGACCCGGCTGTGGCCGGCGTAGGACTCACGCATGTAGCGCCGGCATCTTGCCGGCTGTCCTGAGGGCATCCTGCCCTCAGGCGTGGGCGAGTTTCCGACCCTTTCGCGTGTGGGCGAGACGCCCACACGGACAGCCGCCGAGACGGCGGCGCTACTTGGCGGTGGCCGGCTGCGGCTCGAGTTTGCGGAATGCCTTGGCCAGGCCTTCGACGATATCGGTCTTGCCCTCGCCCTTGATCTCCAGCAGCAGCGGCGGGACCTGCGGTGCCGAGCGCAGCAGGTTCATGGTCTCTTCCCAGTCCACCGTGCCGTCGCCGGGCCATAGGTGATCGTCGCTCAGGCCGGCGTTATCGTGCACGTGGGTGGAGCGGATCAACGGCTTGAGCAGCGCGAACGCCTGCGCCACGCCGCCCATGATGTGGGCGTGGCCGGTGTCGAAGCACACCCCGACATCGTCGAAGTGGGCGTTGTGAATAAGCTCCACCAGACGATCCGGCGTGGAGAGCTCGTTGGGGATGTTCTCCAGCAGCAGCGTGACCCCCAGCGGCTTGGCGAATGCCTTCAGATGCTCGATCGAGGTCATGGCGGCCTCGGACTTCTTGGGGTCCCAATCCTCGCCGCTGGTGCCGACAGGCTGCACCAGGAAGCGGAAAGGGAGCTGCTCGGCCACCTCGATGGCGCGCTTGATCTCGTCCATGGCCTCGATGCGGGCGCGCTTGTCGAGCGAGGCGATGTTGACCGGCGGCGAGCCGCGGCGTCCCCACTCGTACTCGCTGTACATGGGCGAGTGGATGGAGTGGAGCGGGATGCCCTTCTCGCGGAACCAGTCGCCGATTTCCTTCACGTGGGAGCGGCGGTTGGCGTAGTCGAAGTGGCCGCGGGCGCCGAAGATCTCGATGGTTTCGGCGCCGGCCTGGAGCAAGCCGTCGAGCAGCCCGCCGCGCAGCCGCTCCCGGACGTAGACGTGGGTGGAAATCGCTTTCAGCATGAGTATTTTTCCGTCGGTAAGGGGCCGACCTTTCCCCAAAAACTCTAAAATTTGTCATCCTGAGCGACCGAGGGTTCCCGCCCGCTTTATCCAGGGCGGGAAACGGTCGCGAAGGACCTTGGTGTTGAACCAAGATCCCGCGCCAAGCATCTGCCGCTCAAATTCTAATACCCTACCGCCTTGCCTTCATACCGGCTATCGCTGGCGCCCAGGCGTTCGCCCGTTTCCGGAGCGACGGCCACGCACTCCACGTCGCCCCAGTGCCCGTGCCACTTGCCGCGCTCGCTATACCCTTCCTCGATTTTGTGTCCCATGGCGGCCAGCCGGTTTCCGGTGGCGGGAGAGAAGCCGTCCTTCTCCACACGCAACACGTCCGGCATCCACTGATGGTGGAAGCGGGGAGCGTCCAACGCCTGCTGGATGTTCATCCCATAGTCGATCACGCTGACCAGGACCTCCGCCACCGCGGTGATGATCCTGGGGCCGCCGCGCGAACCGAGCACCATGAACAGGTGGCCGTCCTTGAGCACGATGGCGGGCGCCATGGCGGAGAGCGGCCGCTTGCCGGGAGCGATGGCGTTGGCCTCGCCCTGCAGCAGGCCGAACATGTTGGGCGTGCCGGGCTTGGAGGTGAAGTCGTCCATCTCGTCATTCAACAGAAAGCCGAGCCCCTCGGCGGTGACGCGCGATCCGAACAGATCGTTGAGCGTGGTGGTGACGGCCACGGCATTCCCCGCGGAATCGACCACAGAGTAGTGCGTGGTATGGTCAGGCTCGCCGGTGGCCGCCATGCGGTCGAGTTTCTCAAACGCCTGCACCGGGCGCCGCAAGTCCGCGCTGGGGCTGGCGCGATGCGGATCGAGCGACTCGCGCCAGGCCGCCGCGTAGTGCTTGTCCAGGAGCGCGGCCACGGGGACGCTGGCGAAATCGGGGTCGCCGAGCAGTTCGGCGCGATCGAAGAAGGCGCGGCGAAAGGCCTCGGCGACCAGGTGGATGGATTCGGCCGACCCGTTGCCGAGCTTGGCCAGGTCGTAGCCCTCCAGGATGTTGAGCAGCTCGATCAACGCGATCCCGCCGGACGACGGAGGCGGCGCCGCGATGATCTCGTATCCGCGATAGCTGCCCCGCACCGGCTCGCGTTCCTTCACTTCATAAGCCGCCAGGTCCTTGGCGGTGATGAGACCGCCGCCCTTCTGGATGGAAGCCGCAAGCTCCAGCGCCAGCGCGCCGTGGTAGAAACTGTCAGGATCGGCGGCGATGCGCTCCAGGGTACGCGCGAGGTCGGGCTGCTTGAAGGTGTCGCCCGACTGATAGTAATGGCCGTCGCGCTGGAAGATGCGGCGCGTCTCGGCAAACGCGGCCAGGGAAGAATCGCGGAGCAGGCGCGCGTCGTGCTCCGAGAGGGCAAAGCCCTGGCGCGCCAGGCGAATAGCTGGCACCATCACTTGCGCCAGAGTCAGCTTGCCAAATTTTTTCTCGGCATAGGCCAGTCCGGCGACGGAGCCCGGCACTCCGATGGCCCGATAACCGACCACGCTGGCATCCGGCAAGGGGTTGCCTTTGGCGTCGAGGTACATGTCGCGCGTGGCAGCGGCCGGCGCTTTTTCACGGAAGTCGAGAAAGTGCGCGCGCCCGTCCGCCCGACGCAGCAGCATGAATCCGCCGCCACCCAGGTTGCCGGCCTCGGGCAGTACGACGGCCAGCGCGAAGCCGCTGGCCACGGCAGCGTCCACGGCATTGCCGCCCTGCCGCATGGCCTCGACTCCTGCCCGCGACGCCAACTCGTGTCCGCTGGCAACCATGGCGTGGGGCGCACGGACTGGGTCTGCGGTCGCCGCAGCCGCTGGGACGCAGAGTGCGACAATCAATAAAATCAATGACTTACGCAGGGTTGGCATGGGCCTCGCGTTGGGTAAGTATTTGAGGCTAGCCCAGCGTTGGTCGGGAGTCAAATGCAAGAACTTCATTCGCCGCGGATAGACGCGGATAAACGCGGATTTAACTCAAAACCGTAGAGGACACAGAGGACGCGGAGGAATAAGGACGAGAACCTCTGCGTCCTTAGCGTCCTCTGCGGTTTTTATTTGGTTTTGAAATCCGCGTTGATCGGCGTGCATCCGCGGCGGAAAATCACAATTTCCTGGCTCCCACCCAGCGCCGCGCCGCGATCACAAACCAGATGGCTTCAACCGCTCCGAACGGCCACGCTCCCTGGAGAAAGCCGTACACGGAGCCCAACGCGCAAGACACGGCGAACCCCAGAATGAACCAATGACTGCGCCGTTCCAGGGCGTAGCAGACCACCATCGCCGTCACCGCGAATAATCCAAAAAGGGAAAGAGGGTTCAACCCGCCATCCTCACGCCCCCGTGCTGCTGCGAGCCTCAGCCAGGGTGACGGTCACTTCCATCTTGTTCTTACCGCGGTAGAAGGTGACCTTGATCTTGTCGCCGGTGTGGTGCTGGTTCATGACGTGGGCGATGTCATTCTGGTCCTCGATGTCCTGATCGTCGATGCGAACGATCAGGTCGCCGCCCAGCATGATGGGCGTGTTGCCGAGGTAAGCTTTCTCCGAGCCGCCGCGCAGGCCGGCGTGCTCGGCCGGGCCGCCGGGAATTACCGAGAGGATCAGCACGCCATAATCGGCAGGGAGGCCCATCTGCGAGGCCAGCTCCGGCCCAATCGGCAGGGTGCGGACCCCCAGCCCCGGGCGCCGCACCTGCCCGAACTGCACCAAGTCGTTGATGACCGCCTTGGCCGCATTGATGGGGATGGCGAAGCCGATGCCGGCGCTCTGTCCGACCGAGCTGAGGATCAGGGTATTGATGCCGATGACCTCACCGTGGGAATTCAGCAGCGGTCCGCCGGAGTTGCCGGGATTGATGGGGGCGTCGGTCTGGATGGCCTCGTCGATGATGGCGCCGCCCTCGGGCTCGCGCACCGAGCGGATGGAGCTGACGATGCCGCGCGTCATGGTGCCGGCCAGGCCGAAGGGATTGCCGATGGCGAAGACCTTCTGTCCCACCTGCAGGCCGCGGGAGTCGCCGAGGACGGCGGGGGTCAGCTCGTCGCCGGCCTTGATCTGGATCACCGCCAGATCGTGCGACCGGTCGAGGCCCACGATCTCCGCTTGGTACTTCTTGCGGTTCGAGAGCGTGACTTCCAGCCGGCGTGGGTTGTCGCCGATGACGTGATGGTTGGTCAGGATGTGGCCGGCCTTGTCGATGATGAATCCGGAGCCCTGGCCCTGCTGCGGCACCGCGCCATAGAAGAAGTCAAAGGCCACGGTGGTCGAGGTGATGTTCACCACCGCCGGAATCGCCTTCTTGTAGACGGCGATGTTCTCCTGCTCTTCGGAGTCGAAGCTCTGCGGCCCGGCCGCCTGGGTGATGTCCACCTCCGCCGGGCGCGTCACCCAACTGGTGGACTCGGGGCTCGCCGGAGCGCGCCGGTGGGTGGTGAAGTAATAGAAGGCGCCGGCGATCACCAGCGCAAACAGGATGGGGCGAATCGATCTCATTTCGTAAGGCGTTTCACGTTTCAAGTTTCAACATCTTAACTTCTTCGCCGCGGATTCACCTCTAGTCGCCAGTCGCCGGTCGCCAGTTAAAAACCGAGTCTTCGATGTACGCACATAAATGGCTCAACTGGTTGCTTCCAACTGGTAACTGGCGACTGACTACTGGCGACTGACTACTGGCGACTGCCCAACTGGCGCAGCTCTTCCATCAGCGCGTCCACCTTGACTTCGAGTTCTGCCAGCGGTCCGGAGTTGTCGAGGACGTAATCGGCAACGCGGACCTTCTCTTCGTCCGGGAACTGGGCGGCCATGCGCCGCGTCACCTCTTGTGCGGCGGCGGCCAGGTCCAGGTTGTGACGCCGGGCGAAGCGCTCGATCTTCTGCAGCAGCGTGCAGGTAACCACCACCAGCTTATCGAAACGCTCGCCCACACCGGCTTCCAGCATCAGCGCCGCTTCCACTACGGCAATGCCGTCCGGGTCTTGGGCGGCCATTTCATTCGTCCAGGCATCCTGGTGAGCGATCACCGCCGGGTGGACGAGCTGGTTCAATTCCTGGATGCGTCCGGAACCGAACGCGGCTTCGGCCAGCTTCTTGCGGTCGATCGAGCCGTCGATCGCGACAATGTCCGAACCGAAGTGCCGGACCACCTCATAATAGACGGGCTCGCCCGGCCGCATGAGATCGTGCGCCACCTCGTCGGCCAGCACCACGTGCGCGCCGCGCTGACGCATCATCCCGGCGACCGTGGTTTTGCCGCAGGCCACGCCGCCGGTCAGTCCGACGCGCAGCAACCTAGCCCCGCTCGGCCAGGGCCGCGCTGAGGAAGCGGGCGCCACGGCGCAGCTTCGCCGCCTTGAGCGTGTTGGCCATCAGCATGGCGATGGTCAGCGGCCCCACGCCGCCCGGCACCGGCGTGAGCGCTCCGGCAACCTCGGCCACCTCGGGATGCACGTCGCCGATCAGCGTATAACCATTCTTGGCGAAGGCCAGCTCGCGCTTTTCGTTGCCCTTGAAATACTTGTCGAACTCCTCGCGGCTGGTGATCTTGTTCATGCCGACGTCAATCACGGTGGCGCCGGGCTTGATAAAGTCGCGGGTGACAAAGCCGGTGCGGCCCATGGCCGCCACCAGGATGTCGCCGCGGCGGCAGACTCCGGGCAGATCGCGGGTCTTCGAGTGGCAGATGGTTACGGTGGCGTTGGAATTGGTGAGCAGCATGGCCATGGGCTTGCCGACGATGTCGCTGCGGCCGACCACCACGGCGTCCGCGCCCTGCATGGGGACGTTGCTGCGCCGGAGCATCTCCATGATGCCGACCGGCGTGCAGGGCGCCAGTCCTGCGCGCTGCGTGGAAAGAAAGCCGACGTTCATGGGATGGAAGCCGTCCACGTCCTTCTCCGGCGCGACCGCCAGCAGCACCTTCTTGGAGTCCACGTGCGGCGGCAGCGGCAGTTGCACCAGGATGCCGTCGATCTCGTCGCACGCGTTCAGATCATGCACTAGGTCCAGCAGCTCTTCCTGCTGGCCGATTCCGAGGGCGTGATCTTCTCGCTGTAGATTCCCAGCGCCTCGCAGGTCTGCACCTTGCTGCGG
>DATNJE010000316.1:0-4329 GCA_035604095.1 Terriglobales bacterium | reverse complement strand
GCGGACGATGGGATCGGGAATGTATTTGGCGTGGGCGGCTATCGCCACCAGCAGGACACACGGGAGCAGACATCGCAATCGAGCCATGAGACGTGTTGAAGCTAAGAGCTAAGAGCCAAGAGCGGGCTTCACGGCGTCAAGACGATCTTGCCGAAATTCTTTCGGTCCAGCATCAGCCGGTGGGCCTCCGCCGCCTGGGCCAGCGGGAGCTGATGCCCGACGATGGGATGCAGCTTGCCTTCGGCCAGCCACGGAAGCATGTCTTCCCAGGCCTGCGCCATGTGCTCGCGATGTCCGGCCATGGGCGTCAGCCACAGTGCGTGCACGCTGGCATTGCGCTGAAACATGGCGGGAAAATCGAACTGCGGCGCTTGTCCGCCGGCGGTGCCATAGATGATCATGCGCCCCAGCGGGCGCAGGCAGCGCGTGCTCTTGGCGGTGTGCTCTCCGCCCAGCATTTCGAAGACGATGTCCACCCCTTCGCCGCCGGTCATCTCCATCACCGCCCGCTCGTAATCGGCCTTCTTATAGTTGATGCCGTGGTCGAGGCCGAGTTCCTTCAGGCGGGCCAGCTTTTCGTCCGACGACGAGGTCCCGAAGGTCTCGACGCCAAACAGCCTGCCCAGTTCGACAGCAGCCGTCCCCACGCCGCCGGCAGCGGCATGGATGAGCACCCGTTCGTTCTCCTTGACGTCGGCCATCCAGTAGGCGAAGTAGGCGGTGAAGTAGTTGATGGGGAAGGCGGCGGCTTCGGCGGCGCTCAGCCGCTCCGGCCACGACAGCAGCCCCTCGCGCCGGGCCGAAATCCGTTCCGCATAGGCGCCCTTGGGCACCAGTCCGACCACCTTCTCGCCCGTTTCCGGCACGATGCCGGCGAACTCCAGACCGGGAATGTAGGGCGGCTGCGCGCCCCCGGGATAGAGTCCCTGGGTCATCATGGTGTCGGCAAAGTTCACCCCCACGGCCTCCACCTTGACCACCACTTCTCCGGGCTTGGGCTGGGGGTCGGGGACGTCTTGTAGTTCGAGGACTTCGGGACCGCCGCTGCGCGTGGCAAGAATGGCTCTCATATCGACAGGGTAACGAAGTGCGGATTATAGCAAGCATTCAGCAATGAGCATTCAGCAAAAGCATTCAGCAGTCAGCACTCAGCCTTCAGCAAAACCGGCAGTGGCCGGGTGCCCCACGCAAGCCTCAAGAGAGGAAAGACTGATGGAACTTGGAATGCTCAAGCTGAATGCTGAGTGCTGACTGCGCAAGAAAAACCGGCGCTTTCTCCCCCGAGAATGTGCGCCGGTCTTTTTGGTCCTCCGCCGAAGCGGAAGAGGGTTTGTGGCAAGGCGTCTGGTTCGACGCCAGAGCAAAGCTGCGGCAGCCGTCGCTTGTTTCGCTTCGGCTGCCGTGCTGAACATGCGCCCTGGCGGAGGCGGGGTCAACCGCAAAACCGGGCCGGCTGTTAACTGTTCAGATGACACATGCGGCCACCATGGGGCCGCAGCAAGTTTGTAAGTTGCTGGTGGGATGTGCGTTAGATATGCCAGCCGAGTGGCGGCGCGCGTGGTATAGTTGCCTCGGCAGAATAATAGAGCCGAGCGGCAAGGCAACTCATCTTAAGTTCTTAAGTTCTTATCGGCCCGGGCTGGAGGCATCGGCGCGGTTGTTTGAGTGTCTTCAGTGTCCGCGGCGCGGCTGGTAGTGGCCGCAAGAAGGTCACCGTGGACCTCGTAATCATTCGCATAGTATTCATCCTGGTCCTGGCGGTTGCCTGCATGTTGCTGCAGCCCTTTGGGCTGAGCCGGCAGGCGGCAACGGCCGCCGGATTGGTGTTGGGCGTCGCCGTCATTCTGTTCGAGCTGCGGCTGCGATCGGTCAGTCTGAAGCGGCTGATCGGGGCCGCCATCGGCAGCGTGCTCGGCATCTTGGGCGCCTATCTGTTCAGCCTGGTCATCCGCAACGCCCTCCCTGCCGGCAGCACCCAGAGCTTCCTGCAACTTTTGGTGATGCTGCTGATGGCCTACGTCGGCCTGGTGGTCGGGGCCAACAAGGGCGACCTGCTCAATCTTTCCGCCCTGGGCGGGGTTTTCGGCGGGGAGAAGCAGGGCAAGCGCAGCTATAAAATCCTGGACACCAGCGTCATCATCGACGGCCGCATCGCCGATATCGCCGAGACCGGGTTCCTGGATGGCATCATCGTCATCCCGCAGTTCGTGCTGCGCGAACTGCAACTGGTGGCCGATTCGGCGGATTCGCTCAAGCGCAACCGCGGCCGCCGCGGCCTGGACATCCTGCAGCGCATCCAGAAGCTCACCACCCTCGACATCCAGATCGTCGAGGACGACTATCCGCAGGTGCGCGAAGTGGACATGAAGCTGATCGAGATGGGCAAGGCCTACGACGGCAAGATCGTCACCAACGATTTCAACCTCAACAAGGTCGCTGGCCTGCACGGCGTGCAGGTGCTGAACATCAACGAGCTGGCCAACTCGCTGAAGCCCATCGTGCTGCCCGGCGAGACCATGAAGGTCTTCATCCTGAAGGAAGGCAAGGAATACAACCAGGGCGTGGCCTACCTGGACGACGGCACCATGGTGGTGGTGGACAACGCGCGCAAAGCCATCGGCAAGACCATCGACATCGCCGTGACCTCCGTGCTGCAGACCACCGCCGGCAAGATGATCTTCGGCAAGTATGACGAGCGGGCCCAGGCGGCCGCGCCTCGTCCGGAGCAACAGCGTCCGCAGTCCGTCACCAAGCCGCAACCCATCATGGCGGAGAGGCCGATAGAATAGCGTTTCACGTTTCGAGTTTCACGTTCGGGCGCAACAAGAGTTGCGCCCTTCTTGTTGGGCTTGAAACCTGAAACGTGAAACCTGAAACGTGTATACTTTCCGCCCTTATGAAGGTCTTCGTCATCATCCCGGCGGCGGGGCTGGGAACGCGTATGGGCGGATTGACGGCGGGCGCCAAGCCCGCGCGCGTGACCGCCGCTTCCAAGCAGTTTGCCGAGATCGGCGGCGCGCCCATCCTCATTCACACGCTGCGCAAGTTTGAGGCCGTGCCGGAGGTCAGCGAGATCGTCCTGGCGTTGCGCGGCGATGATCCCGCAGGCTTCAAGTCCCGGCTGCAGCAAGAAGGGCTGAAGAAGCAGATCACGGTGGTCGAGGGCGGCGAGCACCGCCAGCAGTCGGTGGCCAACGGTTTGGCGAAGATCGACGCCGCCCCCGACGACCTGGTGCTGGTGCACGATGCGGTGCGGCCCTTCGTGGACGCGGAGATCATCGGCAACGTGATCCAGGCGGCGGTGCGGCACGGCGCCGCCATCGCCGCGCTGCCGGCCGTCGACACCGTCAAACAAGTGGACCGGACGGCCGACGGCGCCGTGGTTGTCTCCACCCTGCCGCGTGCGCGGGTGGTGATGGCGCAGACGCCGCAGGGCTTCCGCTACCAGGTGCTGAAGAAAGCGTTCGACGAGGCCCAGGCCGACGGCTTCCAGGGCACCGACGAAGCCTCGCTGGTCGAGCGCACCGGACACGTAGTCGCGGTGGTGATGGGGTCGGCACAGAACATCAAGATCACCACGCCCGCGGATCTGGAACTGGCCGAGTTTTTCCTGGCGCAGGAGCAGCGCCGCCGCGCCAGCGTGACGGGATAGGACTTTTCGCCGCGGATGCACGCGGATATAGCCAGGGAAAAATGAATTTTCGAATCGGCTACGGCTGGGACTCGCACGAATTCAAGCGCGGGGTCCCACTCAAGATCGGGGGAGTGAAGGTGCCGCACGACCGCGGCCTGGCCGGTCACTCCGACGGCGACGTCCTGCTGCATGCCCTCACCGACGCGCTGCTGGGCGCGGTGGCCGCCGGCGACATCGGCTCGCACTTTCCGCCCACCGACAAGAAGTGGAAGGGCGCCGATTCCGCCACCTTCGTGCAGCACGCCTTGAAGCGGGTGGCGAGCGCCGGTTACACCGTGGCCAACGTGGATTCCACGCTGATCCTGGCCGCGCCCCGCATCGGGCCGCATGCGCGCGCGATCCAGGCGCGGGTCGCCGAGCTGCTGCGGGTTTCACCGGCGAATGTCGGCATCAAGGCCAAGACGCCGGAGGGCATGGGCACCGACAACGCCGCCATCGCGCACGTGGTGGTGCTGCTGATGAGAAAGCGACAGGACCCAGAGCGCGTCGTGCTGGAAGCGGCGGAGGAAACTCCGCAGCCGGTGATCGATGACGTGGTGGAGAAAGTGCTCGAAGGCGTCTCCGAGCCCGAGAAGAAAAAAGCTTCCACTTCCCACAGGATCACGTCTAAGCACAGAAGATGAAATCCATCACGG
>DATNJE010000315.1:0-4861 GCA_035604095.1 Terriglobales bacterium | reverse complement strand
AAGGCGCGGCTGCACGCGCGCATGATCTTCTACAACGGCGAAGACCCGGCCACCGGTTCGGCCGCCGGCTGCTGCGCCGCCTGGATGGTGGCGCACGGCGTCGCCCGCTCCGACGAGCGCGTGCTCATCGAGCAGGGCCTCGAGATCCAGCGGCCCAGCCGCATTTTCGTGCGCGCGTCGCGCACGGGTAATGGAATCGCCAACGTGCGGGTCGGTGGAAATGTGGTGAAGCTGATGCGCGGCGAAGTGTTCCTCTAGATGGCGCGGCGGCGAAAGCGCGCGCACCACACGGCGCTTCGGCTCACGACACGTTTGTCCACCATCCGAAATCAGAAATTTTCTTGTTGGCATCGCCGCCACTTTACAGGTCCGGCCTTCTCTTCTAGGATGCTGGCTCGCTGCACTCATTTTTTTTGCGGACCGCGCGTCATCTGGCGTCGCAGTTCTGGCCGCCGCTCCCGGGGAACGAATGAAGGTCAAGAAGACGATTCTTTGCGTTGACGACAACGAGCAATCCCTCTCCATCCGCAAGGTCATGCTGGAAACTCGCGGCTACCGCGTGGTGGCCTGCAACAACGGGCACGACGCGCTGGAGGCGTTCCGCAGGGGCGGCATCGACCTGGTGCTCAGCGATCTCATCATGCCCGGCCTGGACGGCACGGAACTGATCGAACGGATCAAGAACGAGGCCCCTTGCCTGCCCGCCATTCTGTTCTCGGGGAAGATCAAGGTGTACGAGAAGGACACACGTGCCGACGTGTTCCTCCCCAAGGGCATGTACGCGCCCGCGGAACTGCTGGAGCGTATCCGGCTGCTTCTGGTGCGCAAGCGCGGACCCAAGCGCGTTGTACACCCCGAGACCGCCGACGCCATCGCCGCGTCCTAACCCTCACCACCGCGGAACTTGCGGTTGCAGAAAGAGGAATAGACTCGCTACGGCGCGCCCTGGATTGTGGTCTTCATGATGACCTGGGTGTAAGGGTTGAAGGTGGCCATCGTCCAGTAAAAGGTTGACCTCCAACGATCTTCGTCGCCAGTGGTGAAGCGGGAGATGAAATAAGGCGCGTAATTGCCGCCTGCAAGCTGAATTCTGTCGGGCGTGCTCAGGTCATCGCACCCCGGGCTTGGGGGTACGGGGCGATGAATGAAGTAGCAGGTCCCATTATCTCTTTCAGCATTAAAAATCGTCTGCGGCGGGCTCCATGGCCCCCACGGTTGCTCTGCCGTGCGCATGTAGATCCCCGGCAGGTTGAGCGTCGTTTTGTCAGTGCAGTCATAGAGCATCACCCAACGATTGACGTAAGGGTCCCACTCCACCCCCTTTTGAGCCATGCAATTCTTCGGCACGAAGTTGGCGCCGTCGTGGTCTGTGAAAAGCGCGACAGCATCCGCCTCGGATGACGAAAAGAGCGGCCGTCCATCCGGATCGAGTCCCCTGAAATACTCCATCTCTCCCGGAAGATCGATGAGGGCAGCCTTCTTCCGCGCGAGGTAGGGGACACTCTGCCGGAACTGGGTTCCGCCCTCGCTGCCCCAGAAGTAGAGGTAATCGTCGTGTCCGCGGGCGATGGCAATGTAAATGAACTTGGCGCCATCGGCGCCCGGAGACGCCGGTTTTGAGAAGTCGTAAAGAAAGTGAAAGGTTTGCGCATCGTCGTCCGACACGCCCACCACCGTGCGGGTTGGGAAGCCCAAATTCCCGGCGACAGGCTGCCCTCCCTGCAGGTATACGTAGTTGTCCGTCGCGAAGATCACATACATTCGGCCGCCCGCGCTGATTCCAGCGACGGGAAATTCATCGATGCGAAGCGTGATGGCCGGCCGGCCTTGTGCATCCAGGACAACCGGGCTCTGAAACGCGCCGTTCGGGCTGGCAATGAAATCGAGCGCCGGACAAGGGCCGGTGATGTCCGCATCCCACACGAAACCGATTGCATCGTCATCGTCAGGCGACCGAGGTCCGTTCGGCGGGACTCCGTTTAGCTGCCCATGAAAGGTAGGGGTCGGCATGGCGTCGCCGAAAAGGAAGAACAGCCTTCCGTTGTGCTCGAACGAATAGCCGAGGTCGGCGCCAAACAAGCCGTAACGGGTTGCGGTTTGGCTGGCGGTCGGCGTTCCCGGGGGGTAAACGAAAGCCGGCGGATCGTTCTCGCGGTCGAGATCGCCCGTAACCTGGCAGATCTTCTGCGTTGACCCTGGGACATAGACGATGTTCCCGCTTGAAGCATGGCGCAGTTTGGAAGCATCGTTGAACTTATTTTCCTGCGCGAATGCGGTGGTCGACACAACAGCAAGCACGACAAGCAAAGTCAGGCGATTCGGAAACATGGCTGTCCCTTCTGATGAGTATTGGTGGGGGACTTTACTGCGGGAGCGGGGAGTATATATCACTGCCTCGTCAGCCCGTAAAGAAACTTCCGCCATACGACAACTCCCGGTTCGTCGGCTAACCGGAAACAATGTGACGCGGGTCCACAAACGAGCTTGTGGGACACTGAGTCGGGTGAATTCCCTGCGCGGACCGAGCTCTTTCCGAGTCAGGCCGCGCCGCTCAACCCGGAGGCAAGCCGCTCGTGTAATATCAGTCTTCGGCATGGCGGCGATCATCGAGGCGGAAAATCTGACGAAAATCTACCGCGTGGGCAAGTTGGACGTGCCGGCGCTGCGCGGGGTGAGCTTCGCGGTGGAGCGCGGCCAGTTCGTCAGCATCGTAGGACCGTCGGGCAGCGGGAAATCCACGCTGTTCTACCTGCTGGGCGGGCTGACGCGGCCGAGTTCGGGGCGGGTGATCATCGATGGCGAAGATTTTTCGCGGATGAGCGACAGCCAGCGCACGGCGGCCCGCAAGCGCAAAATCGGGTTCGTCTTCCAGAAGTTCAACCTGCTGCCCGCGCTCGATGCCAAGGCTAATATCGACGTCGCCGCCGACATCGCGGGCACCAACGGACGCACCGACCGCGGCCTCTACGAGCGCATCGTCGGCATGCTGGGCATCGCCGAGCGCATGCACCATCGGCCCGCCGAACTTTCCGGCGGCGAGCAGCAGCGGGTGGCGCTGGCACGGGCGCTCATCAACCGCCCCGCCATCGTGCTGGCCGACGAGCCCACCGGCAATCTCGACTCGGTGAATTCCGAGATCGTGCTGCGCATGCTGCGGCAGTCCAACCAGGACCTCGGGCAGACGGTGCTGATGATCACCCACAACCCGGAAGCCGCCACGTACGGCGACCGCATCCTGCACATGCGCGACGGGCAGATGGTGCCGCCGGAGAAGGATCCGCAGTGGACGCCGCGCGCTCCGGCATCAGGAGTGAGCTAGCCGTGAACGAGCAGCAAAAGCCTATCCTGCCGGGCAAAGGCGCGTCGGATTACGAACGCTACCTGCGCACCGACGACCTGCTGGCGCTGCAAAAGCCTGCGGAGGAGATGCTGCATCCCGACGAACTGACCTTCCAGGTGGTGCACCAGAGCTCGGAGCTGCTGATGAAGGCGGCAGCCTGGGAGTTGGAACGGGCGCGCGAGCGCCTGGGCGATGGTGATACCGGCAACACCGCGCGGCTGATGCGGCGCGCCAACCGTGAGATCGACTATCCCATCGCGCTGCTGCACATCCTGGAAGGCATCACGCCCTACGATTACCACATCATCCGCGCCGGCCTGGGACATGGCAGCGGCCTCGATTCGCCGGGCTTCCTGGCGCTGCTGCACATCGGTCCGCGGCTGGGTGACACTTTCTTCGAGCAGGTCGCGCGGCAGGGAATCACTCTGGACGATCTGTACCGCCGTCATCAGGACTTCTTCGGCCTGCACGAGGTGGCGGAAGAGATGCTGGACTTCGACGAGCGCGTGCAACTGTTCCGCTATCACCACCTGAAACTGGCGCAGCGCATCATCGGCGGCAGCGTGGTCGGGACCATGGGCACGCCGGTCGAGATCCTGAAGCAGCGCCAGGAGCACCTCTTCTATAAGCCGCTCTGGGACCTGCGCAACGACATCACGGCGAAGAAGAATGCGGAGCTGCAGCGGGAAACCACGGGACACGGAGGCTGAAGGCGTGTTTGCCCGCTTTTTCGGCCTTAGCTATAATCAAAGGGCCGAGCGGGAGTAACTCAGCGGTAGAGTGCGACCTTGCCAAGGTCGAAGTCGCGGGTTCAAATCCCGTCTCCCGCTCCAGTTTTTTGTTCGTGACCCTCGCACAAGCGCGGTTTCGGGGCGCGGTACCCAAGTGGTAAGGGAGAGGTCTGCAAAACCTTTATACGTGAGTTCGATTCTCACCCGCGCCTCCAACCTTCCGATCTGCCCCTCTAACTCTGCTTGCGCAGCGATTGCAGGTCGATGCCGAGCTGTTGGCACTTTTTGTAGAGGTGGCTGCGTTCCAGTCCCAGCGCTTCCGCCGCGCGGGTGATGTGGTACTGCTGAGCTTTGAGCTCGGCAAGGATGGCGCTGCGTTCGAAGCCCTCAACACGCTGCGCGAGCGGCCCTGAGACCGAGGACGATTCCGTCGGAGCCGCCGCGGCCATGTCCGGCAAAGCAGCGCGCACGACGGCGGCATCCACCTGGTTGTCGGTCGAGAGCAGCAGCAGGCGCTCGACCACGTTCCGCAATTCGCGCACATTTCCCGGCCACGAATAGGCCTGGAGAAGTTCGATGGCATCGGCGCTCACGGGGATTGGTTTCCATCCGTTCTGCTCGATGATCTGGCGGGCGAAATGCTCGACCAGCGCCGGAATATCCTCGCGACGCTCGCGCAGCGCGGGCAGAGCAAGCGGATAGACATAGATGCGGTGATAGAGGTCCTGGCGGAATTTGCCTTCCTGCACCAGCGCCTCCAGCCGGCGATGCGTGGCCACGATGACGCGCA
>DATNJE010000314.1:0-2179 GCA_035604095.1 Terriglobales bacterium | reverse complement strand
CCAGGAAGTGATGGAGGAGGCGGACGACGATCCCGACGTCATCATCCTCAACCTGCCGCCCTGGTCGGCGATCGAGATCAACGCGCTCCAGTGCGCGTCCACGCTGGTCATCCAGAAGTCACTGAAAGAAGGCTTCGGGCTCACGGTCACCGAAGGGCTGTGGAAGGGAAAGCCGGTGATCGCGGGCGCCGTGGGCGGCATCCCCACCCAGGTGATCCATAAATTGACCGGCGTGCTGGTGCACTCGGTCGAGGGCTGCGCCTACCAGATTCGCTATCTGCTCACGCACCCCGAGTATGCCGCCCAGCTCGGCAAGAACGGCCGCGAGCACGTGAAAGAGAATTTCCTGATGACCACCAACGTCAAGCGCTGGCTGCTGTTGTTCCAGATCCTGCTCGGGACGACGAGGCCGCATTCGCCGGAAGAGGGGTAGGGAGGGTCGCCGGTCGTTGGCCTTCGGTCGTTGGCAAACGCCAGGGATGTTTCGCAACGCCTCCGGGGTTCAATCACCCGATGACCCGATTCCTTACTGGCTGCCGCCGGGGGCGGGCGCTTCAGCGCTGGCGGAGGTATTGAGGTCGTAAGCGTCGGTGGCGATCTCGACCACGGCGCGTCCCACCAGCCGGGTCTTGGCCAGCGAACGTGCGTGCACCGGCAGGGTGTAGCCATCGATGTCGGCGTAATCCTGCACGAAGTCGATCTTCTTGATGAAGAACGACTGCGTCTTCACCAGCGTGCCCTCGGCGCGGCGCAGGCTGCCGGTGCTGGCATCCAGGTAGATGCGTCCCTTGAACTGTCCCGGCCGCTTGGCGCGCGGCTTCACGTGAAAGACGTGCACGGAACCGCCGTCCATCGCCTCCGCGCCCTTGTAGCTGAACTTGTAGTTGGCATCGTTGATCGCCGTCTGCGCGCCCTCGCCCTTGTTGACGTGGTCCACTTCCGCCTGCAGCAGGCGGGCGATGATGTTGCTCTTCACAAAATTGTCGCCCACGAAGCGCACCGGGGTGAACAACAGCGTCTTGGGGGCCACGAACCTGCGGCGCAACTGGTACTGGCCTCTCTGCGAGGTGTCCGGCAGCTCCGCCTCGACCACGGTGTTGGCGGAGTAGCTGACTGGCTCGCTCAACTGCCGCGCGGCACGCTGCTGGAAGGTCCGGAGCGCCAACTCGGGCGCCATGCGGGGCAGGGTTGTGGGCGGCGGCAGAACGCTCTCGCTGGCATAACTGGCGACCAGTTCGGGCGGCAGAGAGGCCTCCGAGGCGCTGTGCGCGTCCGGCGACGTGGCTCCCCACGCGCCCAGCGAGAGGCTGGCGGCAAACAAAAGAACTAAAGATTTAAGAAGGCTACGCATCCATTAAGAACAGTTCCAGATTCTAGCTCGAATTCGGACATCCGTCTGTGCAAAAGTCAGTGACGGACGTAACTCCCAAAGCGCTCCCCCTACGCTGTCATATAGATGCGCGAAACGCTCGGGAAGTAACAACCGGATTTTTTCGATTGAGCCAATCACCCGGCTCTTGCCCGCGGCCACGATTCCGGAATAGCATCGCTCGCGATGGCCCACGAGAACGGATCCCGCGACCCCAAGCTGGCTCAGCCGGCTACCCCGTCCGTCTATGCGATCTACGGCGTCGAGCCCGAGGTGCAGGCCTACGCCATGGCCAAATACTCGCGTTCGTCGCTCTCCATGAAGGAGTCGCTGCGCGAGATCAGCGAACAACGGGCCGAGAAATTCCTCAATACCTATTACTTCCAGTACGGCCACCGTTCGATCGCGGATTTGGCGCACATCGCCATGGCCATCGAGCGGCTCTCGATCCTGGCCGCCATTGCCGTGGTCGACGAGCAGCGCTGGGATGGGCAGGAACGATCCACGCGCTACCAGGATTTCTCTCATCCTGACTACTACCTGCCCGAGTTCGGCGGGAGCGGCCCGGCGCAGCGGCGCTTCTGCGACACCATCGATTTTCTTTTCGGCGAGTATCAGACCATCTCGGCGCGCGTGTTCGGCCACCTGCTGGAGCGCACGCCACGCCCCATCGACATGAAGCAGGAGGCGTACGACCGCACCCTGCGCGCCCGCGCCTTCGACGTCGCGCGCTACCTGCTGCCGCTGGCCACCAACACTTCGCTCGGGCAGATCGTCAATGCCCGCACCCTGGAGAGCCAGATTTCGCGC
>DATNJE010000313.1:0-9239 GCA_035604095.1 Terriglobales bacterium | reverse complement strand
ACGGCGACGTTGCGCTGCAGGTTCTCGCGCAGGATCTCGGTCTGGCCCGGCAATTCCGAAACCGTGGCCAGCGATCCCAGGGTAGCGGTCTTGCCGCTGGCGCTGTTCAGCAGGGTGTTGCTCATGGCGGCGAGTGACGCGCGGTTCGCCGCGGGAAAACGCACCCGGATGGTGTAGGCGCGGTCGTGGGTGATCACCGGCGTGGGCACGGGTTCGCCTTCGAGGATCGCGCCAGCATCGATGGCCACTTCCTCCGGCGTGAATCCGGCGCGCACTGCAATGGTGGGATTCACCTGGAAGGCAGTGGCCGGGCCGCTGATGGTGTTCTCGATGCCGTCCAGCACATCCACCACGCCGGCAATGTTGTGGATGCTCTCGGCCACGCGCGGCGCCCACACCCGCAGCAGGTCCGGGTCCTGCGCGAACAGCTTGATCTGCACCGGCTCAGGCGCGTTGGTGAGGTCACCGATCATGTCCTGCAGCACCTGCATGAACTCCACGCTGATAGCGGGCTCCTGCGCGGCAATCTGGGAGCGGACGCCGGCCATGATCTCCTCGATGTCGCGGCTGCGCTTAGCCTTGAGCTTGACCGCGATGTCGCCGCGGTTGGCTTCGGTCACCGCCGCGAGGCCGAGTTGCATGCCGGTGCGGCGCGAAGTGCTCTCGACTTCCGGCGTGGAATGCAGGATCTGCTCGAGGTGCGTCAGGATGCGATTGGTCTCCTGCAGCGAGCTGCCGGCGGGCGTGAGGTAGTCCAGAATGAAGCCGCCTTCGTCCATTTCCGGCAGCAGGTCGGTCCCCAGCGCGTGGTAGGAGGCCCACGAGGCCACGATCAGCAGAGCGCTGAACATAGCCATCCACCGGGGCCGCTCCAGCGCGAAGCGCAGCGCGCGCTCGTAGAAGCGCACCACCCGGCCAAAGCGTCCGGAGAGCGTGGCTTCTTCCGCTTGCAGCAATAGTTCCGCGGTGGTCGCGGAGGCGGGCTCGGCGGCGCGCTCGGGTTCGCGCGCGCGGACCAGGTACTGACTCAGGCTGGGCGTCCAGGTAAGGGCCAGGACCAGCGACGTGAGCAGCGAAACGCCCACGGTGGCGGCCAGCGCGCGGAAGAAAGTCGCGGTGACGCCGGTGATGGAAATCAGCGGCAGAAGCACCACAATAGGCGTGATGGTGGAACCGATAAGCGGAACCGTGATCTCGTGGAGCGCGCTGTGAATGGCTTCCAGGCGTCCTTGGCCGGCATCGCGGTGCAGGACGATGTTCTCGACCACCACGATGGCGTCGTCGATCACCAGTCCCACCGCCGCGGCCAGGCCGCCCAGGGTCATCAGGTTGAAGCTCTCGCCGAGCAGCTTGAGGGCGACGAAGGTGATGAGCACGGTCGCCGGGATCACCAGGCCGGCGACGATCGAGGTTCCCCAGTCGCGCAGGAACAGCACCATGATGGCGCCGGCGAGAATCAGCCCGATCAGGATGGCGTCGCGCACGCTGCCGATGGACGCGCGGACGATCTCCGACTGGTCATAGAAGGGAAGCAGCTCCACGCCGGGCGGCAGCGAGGGGCGCATCTGCTCGACCTCGGCGTGCACTTCATCGGCGACGCGAATAGTGTTGCTGTCCGGCTGGCGGTTGATGCTGAGCAGCACCGCCGGCCGGCCCTGGGCGGTCACAATGGTGTACACCGGCTTGACCCCAGGCGCGACGGCGGCCACGTCGCCGATGCGCACGGGAACGCCCGCCGGTGTGTTCTTGATCACGATGCCCGCAAGTTGTTGCGGGTCGCGCACCTGCCCGCTCACCAGCCCGAGATACAACTGGTGGTTCTGCTCGAGCAGGCCGGGCGAGTCGATGAGGTTGGTGCGGCGGACGGCCTCGAGGATGTCATTGACGGTGACGCTGGCGGTCAGCAGCTTGGCGGGATCGGGCACGATGTGAAACTCGGGTTCCTCGCCGCCCTGCACCAGCACCGTCGCCACGCCGTCGAGCCGGTTGAGCCGCGGCTTGAGCTCGTAGGTGGCCAGCTCCCAAAGCTGGGTCTGCGGCAAAGTCGAGGAAGTCAGGCTGTACCCGATGATGGGAAAGCTGGCGAAGGTCAGCCGGTGGCTCACGATCTTCGCCGTGGGCGGAAGCGATGACTGCACACGCGCGACCGCCGCATCTACGAGCTGCAGCGTCTGGAACATGTCCACGTTCCAACTGAAGAACAGGTCAACCTCGGCGGAGCCGCGGCTGGTGATGGAGCGCACCTGCTGCAATCCGGGAACGCTGTTGACGGCTTCTTCCAGCGGGCGCGTGACCGTGACCATCATCTGGTCGATGGGCATCACGCCGTTGTCCACGCCGATCACGATGCGCGGGAAGTTGGTCTCCGGAAAAACTGCGATAGGAATGGTGAAGGCCAGATACACGCCCACCAGCGCCAGCGTAATAATAAGGAAGAGGATGGGCTTGGCCAGGCGGGCAAACCAGTAGGGCGCCGGGCCGGCGCTGGGCGCGAGCTTGAGGCGATCGAGGAGGGAGCGAAGTCGCATCGCGGGCGCCGGCTACTCCTTGCTGGGGGAGGGCTTGGAAGTTTCGCTGCTGGGCGCGGCCGCCGCCACGCGGACCTTGGTGTTGTCCGGCAGGCCGTACCCGCCAGCGGTGATCACCGTATCGCCGAGCTTCAGCCCCTTAACGATCTGCACAGCATCTTCGTGCCGGATGCCGGTTTCGACCGCCTGCTGGTGCGCGCGTCCGTCGCTGCCGGCAAGCATCACGGTGGTGGCCCCGTCGGGAGCGCTGAGCAGAGCTGAAGCCGGGATGACCACCGCATCCGACACCGTCTGCGCCACCATCGACACCCGCACCGTGCTGCCCGGCCGCAGCTTGCCCTCGGGATTCGCCGCTTCCACCCACACCTCCACGGTGGTGCTGTTGGGATCGAGCGCCGGGCTGACCAGCGTCACCTTACCCGCGAAATCCCCGCTCTCGGGCGAGCTGATGGTGGCGGGGTCATCGCGCTTGAGTACCGCGGCGGCCTCTTGCGGGATGTGGGCGCGCGCGATCACCTGCGAGGTATCCATGATTGTGAGCAGGGGCGTGCCCGCGGGCGGCGTTTCGCCGGGATAAAGAGGACGGTCGGTAACCACGCCGTCGATCGGGCTGCGAATCTCCGTGTAGCCCACTTGTGCCGCTGCGCCGAGGTACTTTCCCTTCGCAGAAGTCAGTTGGCCGGAAGCGGCCTTCAATTGCTCTTTGTGCCCGACCGCTTGCAGTGCCGCGAAATGCTTCTGCGCGACCTCGTACTGATTGCGCGCCTGCACCAGCGCAACCGAGGCTTCGTCCAGCGCCTTGCGCGGCAGCGCACCCTGCTGAAACAGATTCTGCCGGCTGTCATAGAGCTTCTGCGTGGCATCGAGCGCCTGTTTCGTCGCCTGCACGTCCAGTTCGGCTTTCTGCATCTCCTCGGGCAGGCTCGCGGCGGTGGTGGTCTGATACGCCGCCTCCGCCTGCTCGTAGGTGCCCTTGCTCTCCATTTCCGCCGCGGCCAGGTCGCGGTTCTCCAGAACCGCCAGCAACTCGCCGCGATGCACTTTGCTGCCGCGATTGACGTAGAACTGCCGCACCGGCGCATTCACCTTGGGGGTGATCGCCGCCTGGTGCAACGGAAACAGGATGGCCTCGGCGGTGATTACGTTTTGGATCGAGGTTTGCCGCACCGGCGCCGTCTGCACCGTGACCACCGGCTCTTTTTCCGCCGGCTCTTTGGAGCAGCCGCAGATCGCCGCCAATCCCAGGATTGCAATCAGCGCGGCCGATCGTGTGCTGTGCGCAAGCATCTTTAGTATGTCCCCGTGAGCGTTTGCAGGTTCGCCAGCGCCAGCCGATAGCGCGCTTCGCCCTCGGCATAAGCGTTGCGCGCCTGGAGCAACGTGTTCTGCGCGTCCACGACCTCGAGCGCGGTGGCCTCGCCGCCCTGGTAACGCAGGTTGGTGAGGCGCAGGCTTTCGGCCGCCAGATCCGCCGACGATCGCAGCGTCTCCAACTGGTCGCGCGCGCTCTCGGCCTCCGCGTACAACGCGTGCAGGTCGGCGATCAGCCCGCGCTGCGCCGCCGAGAGTTCAACCCGCGCCTGCTGGCGGCGAAACTCCGCCTGCTTCACCTTGCTCTGGGTCGCGCCCCAGTTCCACACCGGAAGGCTCAGCGTGGCGGCGGCGGCGTAACCGAGATTGTGCAATCCATCGGTGCGGGTCGCAAAATGGCTGGCGTCGATGCCGTACCAGTAATCGAGCGTCAGGGTAGGGAAGTGCGCGCTACGCGCTACGGTGACGCCATCCCCCGCAGTCTGGGCCGCGGCCAGCGCCGCCCGCAGCGCCGGGTTGTTGCGTTGCGCCAGGATTTCCGTGTCGGCGAAGGTGGCGAGCGCGGGCGTGGCATTCAGGTCATCGGCAACGTTAAAGTCTTGGTTGAAGTTGGGGAAGAGCAAGACAGCGAGCGACAGCCTGGCTTTTTCCGAGCCCAGTTGCGTTTCGCGGAGGTCACGATCGCGGTCGTTCGATTGCAACTGTGCCTTGATGACGTCCGAGTGCGCCACCTCACCGCCCTGCTCCAGCTTCTGGCTGAGATCCAGGAAACTCTTCGCTTCCGTGGCCGCAGTCTGCGCGTTGCCGTTCTTGCGCTGCGCGACGACCAACGCGTAATAGTCCTGCACCACGGTGGCGACCAGTCCGCGCGCGCCAATCTCGGCCTTGGCCCGCGCCAGCGCTTCGGCGGCGCTGGTGCGGCGGAACTCGGCGATCTGTCCCAGTCCGAGGTTCAGAGCCTGGTGGGCATTGCCCTGGCTGAGATATTCGTGCACGCCGTTGCTGGCGATGAAGCGCCCTGAGGGCGTGCCGTTCCCCTCCGTGTACAGGTACTGGTTGGTGTAGCTGAGGCTGGGCAGCAGCGCAGCTCGCGCCTGCACGTAATCTTCATGCGCCACCTTGCTTTCGGTTATGGCAGCCTGGAATTGCACGCTGTTGGCGCGAGCGCGCTGCAACGCGTCTTCCAGCGTAATGGTGGGAACCGGCGCGGTCTGGGCCAGGGCGTGGAGCGACCAGGCCGCCAGCAGCAGTAATCCCCACCTTAGTTTGGGCATCGGCCAGCCTCGCGAGTGCGCCATTATGCAACGCCCAACCTTAAGCGAAGCTGAATGTTGAGCCGTTTTGCGGGTAGTGGGTCAGTTTCCCAGCCGCCGACTACCCAGGATTTGGCCCCGAACTTTCACCTATAAAGAAAAAGTGGAACTCTCGGACTCCGGTTCTCGTATGTGTCAATGACGAAGCGCGCCCTATTCTAGGTGGATTAACCTCCTCACGTTCTGTTCTGCCGTCGCTCCGGAGGTTCTGCAATGATGGAACGGATGGTAAAAGCGTCGCCGCGGTTCAAGGGCAGGATGGCCGGTGCCTTTCAACTGCTCGAAGCCCTGACGGCGGGATTTGGCCAGGTAATCGTTCTCGACAGGCTCGTGGTCGCTGGCAACGCCGCGGTTACAGCGGCCAATATCCTGGGACACGAGCGGTTATTTTGGTTGGGGTTCGCATCCTCGCTCATCGGGGTTGCGTTCCATATCGCTTGGGCGCTTCTCTTCTATGAGTTGCTTAAACCTGTGAACAGGAGCCTCTCTTTACTCGCAGCGTTCGTCATTCTCGTGGGATGCGCTATTCAGGCTCTTACCAGCCTCTTGTACCTCGCCCCCTTGCTCGTTTTGCAAGGCGGGAGCTCCATCAGCGCATTTACGGCGGAACAGTTACAGGCGCTGGCGCTCATGTTTCTCAAATTGAATTCTTACGCCTTCGACATCTACCTGGTGTTCTTCGGATTCTGGTGCGTCCTGATCGGCTACCTCATTCTTAGGTCGACCTTCCTGCCTCGAGCTCTGGGAGTGCTGTTGGCGATCAGTGGTTTGGGTTGGGTGACCTATCTGTACCCGCCGCTCGCATACCATCTGTTTTTCCCCTACATCGCTGCCGCCTCCGCCCTTGGGGAAATACCACTGGAGCTATGGCTCCTCGTGATGGGCGTGAACGTTCAACGATGGAAGCAGCAGGCCAGCGCAGCGGGGGCCATCCACACATGAAAGCCGCCGTCCATACCAGATACGGACCGCCGAATGTTGTCCAGATCACGGATGTCGAAAAACCTTCTCCCAAGGACAGCGAAGTTTTGATAAGAGTTCGCGCGGCTTCCGTCAATCCAGTTGACTGGCACCTCATGGAAGGCAAGCCGTCCTTCGTTCGCTTGTTCGGGCTCGGACTGCTCAAACCAAAGGACACACGACTGGGCCGTGATGTGGCCGGCCAGGTTGAAGCGGTTGGCAAGGACGTAACCCAGTTCAAACCAGGCGACCAGGTGTTCGGCGCGTGCCCTGGGGGGTTTGCCGAATATGCGTGTGCTTCCGAGTCGAGATTGGCCATGAAGCCGGATAACGTGACGTTTGAGCAAGCGGCTTCCGTAGCTATTGCGGCACTCACCGCGTTGCAGGGTCTTCGCGACAAGGGACAGATTCAGCCGGGGCAGAAGGTCTTGATTAACGGCGCGGCGGGAGGCGTGGGTACCTTCGCTGTGCAGATCGCCAAGTCGTTCGGCGCAGATGTGACTGGCGTATGCAGTACGAGGAATGTGGACATGGTCCGATCCATCGGCGCAGATCGGGTCATTGATTACACCCAGGAGGATTTCACCAAAAGCGGGCAGCGCTACGACCTGATTTTCGACCTCGTGGCGACCCATTCGTTGTCAGCATTCAGGCGCGTCTTGAATCCCACAGGGATATACGTCGGGGCCGGAATAGGACCGGGCGGATCAATGATCGGTTTTCTCGCTCGCGCCGCGCTAACAGCGCCTGTGTTGTCGCGGTTCGCGAGCCAGAAGTTCGTCATCTTTATTACGAAAATAACCAAACAGGATCTGACCGTCATGCGCGATCTCATGGAGGCGAGGAAGGTAACACCGGTCATCGAAAGGCGTTACAGGTTGAGTGAGGTCCCGGAGGCTATCCGGTATCTGGCCACAGGGCATGCCCGAGCAAAGCTAGTAATAACTTTGGAATCTAACAACAAAACCTAACAACGCGCTGCACCCGCCTTTACTCCGCTGCGCGTTGCCGCCGGGCGAACCGGAAACTGACCCACTGCCGTTTACTGGCGTCTCGCGAAATCCCGAGCGGAGCGAGCGAGCTATCGGTGTAGGTGAAATCGGCCTACGCCAGCGGCAGCTCGACCACCAATCGCGTGCCTTGGCCGGCCTGGCTGGATGCGCTGATGTTGCCGCCGTAGGCTTCGGCCAGGGCTTTGGCAATGGCGAGACCAAGGCCGTAACCGCCGGTGTCGCGCCCGCGGGAAGCATCACCGCGATAGAAGCGCTCGAAGATGTGCGCCAGCTCCGGCTCAGGGATGCCCGCGCCCTGGTCGGCGACGGTCACGCGCGCGCGGCCGTTCATCCGCTCCACCGTCACCGTTACCTGACCGTGCTGCGGGCTGTAGCGGACCGCGTTCTCCAGCAAGTTGGCCCAGATGAGTTGCAGGTCTTCGGGATCGGCGCTCAGCCACGCCGGCTTGCCTCCGGAGAAGCGCACGCCCACCGCGCGCGCCTGCGCCAGCCCGTTCAGGCGCGCGATCGCTTCCTGGCAGGTCTCGGCCACATTGACGGGCTCCAGTTCGCGCCGCAGCGCACCCGCCGCCCACTGTTCCGCGCGCGCCAGGCGCAACATCCACTGCAGCAGCTTCTCCAGGCGCGCCAGGTCTTCCAGCGCCTGCTCCATGCCGGCGCGATATTCCTCGGCGGCACGTGGCTTTTGCAGGATGGACTGCAACGTGGACTTCAGCGTGGCCACCGGCGTCTTCAGCTCGTGGGCGGCGTTGCCGAGAAATTCGCGCTGCTGCGTGAAGGCCTGCTTGAGTCCTTCGAGCATGGTCTTCATCGCCTGGGTCAGCGGAACCAACTCCTGCGGCTGCGCCGATGCCTTCTCCGGAAGCTCCCAGTTGCGCGTTGACACGCGGGCGGCGCTGGCCGCCAGTCGTTCCAGCGGCAACAGGCCGCGACGCACGCCCCACCACGCCAGCAGCACCGTCACCGACAGCGCGGCCAGGCCGGCGATGGCCAGATACGCGGCCGCGCGTGCCACTTCGCTGTGCATCTGCTGGGCGGGAACCGCATAGATGATGGAGAGCGTGGGCTCCGGCTGCGGGGGCGGACCTTCGCGATCGAGGATGGGCGCGTCACGCAGCCATATGGCGCGATAGGGAACGCCGGCCAGCACGAAGTCCCAGTGCGATTTCGAATCGGGAGCTCGTAGCTCCGACGGCCACTCCGGCGATTGCGCCAGCACGCCGGCTCCGTTCAGCGCCACCCGGTAGAGGTCGGGATGGCGGGGATCGAGTGGCGGCGGCAGCAGGCTCCGGTCAAAGAGCAGCTTGGAGGTGTTGTCCTCTTCGTAGCGCACCAGCGCGGCTGCCGTCATGGCGCGCCCGTGCAGGGTGGCATCGAGCCCGCTTTCCAAACGCCGCTTCGTGTAAGAGACGCCGACCACCACCAGCGCCGCCGCCAGCAGCAACTGCGATGCGACGATCGCCGCGATCACCCGGGTTTTGATCGAGTATGCCGACATCAATCGCGCAGGATGTATCCCTGCCCTCGCAGCGTGTGGATCAGCGGGTGCGCCGCGCCGTTCTCCAGCTTGCGCCGCAGCCCGGAAATGTAGACCTCGATCACGTTGCTGAACTTCTCCCAGTTGTAGTCGTAGAGGTGCTCCAGCAGCTCGGCCTTGGAGACCACGGCCCGCGGCCGATGCGCCAGATATTCCAGCACCCGGAATTCCATGGCGGTGAGCGTGACCCTGCGGCCGGCGCGGCGCACCGTGCGGTCCACCGTGTTCAGCTCCAGGTCGGCGACGCGCAACACCGGGGCGGCGTGGCCTTTGTCGCGGCGAATCAGCGCCTTGGCACGCGCAATCAGTTCCCCCAGGTCAAAGGGTTTGGTGACGTAATCGTCGGCGCCGGCGTTCAGCAGCTTGACCACCCATTCTTTCTCGTCGCGCGCGGTCAGCACCAGCACCGGGGTGTGCTGGCCGGCGGCACGCAGCCGCCGCACCACCTCCAGCCCCGGGAGGGCCGGGATCATGAGATCCAGGATGATGAGGTCATAGGAGTTGGCTTCCGCCATGAACAGGCCGTCTTCGCCATCGTGCGCGACATCGACGGCGTAGTCGGCATTCTCGCGCAGAC